>NZ_QOSD01000022.1:798-121101 GCF_008368905.1 Bacillus sp. SH5-2 | reverse complement strand
TCTATAGGGTACATTTTAAATAAGTGATCTCTTTTTTTAAAACTCCACTACTATATCGGCAACATAATGTTAACCGTCGTTCCAACCCCAACTTCACTTTCAAAACTCATCTTACCGTTGTGGTCTTTAATAATTTTTTCTGTAACTACTAATCCTAATCCTGTTCCCGTTTCTTTCGTTGTATAAAAAGCTTCATTTAACTTCGGAATTTTCTCTTTTGGAATACCGCAACCTTCATCTTTCACTTGAACAATGATTCCATCTTCTACGGTAACTTTAATCGTAATCGTTCCGCCAATTGACATTGCTTCAATTGCATTTTTAATTAAGTTAAAAAACACTTGTTTTAATCGTTTTTCATCACATGTGATTGGCGGTATGTCTTTACTGTAAATACCTTGTATGTGTACCCCTTGTTCTAAAGCGGGCTTGCCCATAACTTGAATAACATAAGAGATAATTTCTTGTATATTATGAGTTTCTGATTCTATCGAATTAGATTTCTCAAGCCCACTAAGTTCTGTAGCAATTGTATGAATTCGATCTACCTCTTGTTTCATAATATCACTATAAATCTTGTCTTCTGGATATTTGTTTGCTTGCTTATTTACAAGTTTTTTCAAATTTGCTAGAGGTCTTCTAATTTTATAGCCAATAGCTGTCGCCATTTTCCCAACAGTTGCTAATTTTTCTGTTTGTTTTATTTCTTTATCCATCATCTCAAGCGTACGAACATAAGATTGCAGTCTCAAAAATATAATCCAACATATAATAGCAAATACGCTACATAATGCCATTGGGATTAATACGAGAGAAGATTGAATAATGATTCCTATAAGAGCGTACTTTCCAACCAGTATCCCTGCAACTAACCAAAAATACCTTTTACTTACAAAGATTGGTGCAAATAAAATAAAAAATCCTTCTACTATATTTCCACCATCAAACTCAGCATCGCTACCATAGTAAATCATAATATTATGGATAAAATCTAACAGATTATATCCAATTAGAATCATATACTTTACCATAAATGGATTCTTCCATTTCATAAAGTATATTCCAGTGCAAAATAAGATTATCATCAAAGCATAAAGCCATAAACCTAAACCATCTTCAAATACTCCTACCCCTTCTTGCTCTGCGCCTATTAAAGGTACAATAAATTCATAGGCAAGGTCATATACAAAAAATATAATAAAAAATAAGCTTAAAAACGATTTGAGCGCCTTTATTTCTTCATTTTCAAATATATAGTCTTTATTCATATGGTAACTCCTAGCTTTTCCTCTACCTGTATTTCATTATTTCCATACTTTTTTGGGAGAGAAATATCTATTCTCGTTCCAATATTTCTTTCACTTGAAATATGTAATTCACCACGGTGCTCGGTAACAATTCGATCCGCCACCGTAAGTCCCAGACCAATTTTATCGTGTTTTGTTGTATAGAAAGGCTCGGTAACACGCGTTATATATTCATCCTTAATTCCATAGCCATTATCGATTATACTAATCATTACATAATCTTGATCTTTATTTTCTATTCGTAACTCTAATATTCCACCTTGCTCCATTGCCTCCAGAGCATTTTTTATAATATATATACATACGCCTCTTATTTTTCGTTCATCACATTCAATCTCTATCTTATTTCCTTCCACATTAGAAATAAGCTGAACATTTGACTCACGCATTTTTTCGCGAAGAGTTGCTGCTGCTTGTAATACAATCTCTCCTACATCATGTTGCTTATAAACAGAAGGTTTGCATGTAGCAACTTCCATCAATTCACTAATCATATTGTTCATATTTTCTATTTCAAGAATCATTCGTTTATAAATTGGATCTTCCTCATGCTTCTCTCGCTGTAATTGCGTAAATCCTTTTAATGAAGCAAGTGGATTTTTAATTTCATGTCCAACTGTCGCTGCCATTTTTCCGATTACTGCTAATTGTTGTGATTCACTAGCAATCTTAATGCTTTTCTTTACAGCTGAAAGATATTGCAAGAATCGATTTAAAATGATGTATGCAGCTATTAATACAAGTGTGTACATAATAAGGAACATAAACGCTTTTACTTCCTCTAATACAAATAAATAAATCAAATATTTCCCTATAATAGCCGCCAGTAAGCACACAAAATATTTTTTATTTAAAAATATAGGTACAAAGAAAATGAGAATAATTTCTATTACATTCGTTCCATCAAATGCCGCCTTATTATAAAGCATATACAAAAGTATATTAGCGATTTCTATCCCTATGTATACGAAGATTCCTGCGTATTTAATATGAGTTGCTTTTTCTTTTTTGATTAAATATATATTCACGCACAGTATTGCTACTCCGCATATAGCTTGCCACATTCCTCTATGCAAATTTCCCATTGGTGCTTTATTTTCTAATAGAGTTGTATAAAGAACTTGGTATACAACAACAATGACAGATAGCACCCATAAAAAGATTTTGGCATTCCTTTCTTCTTCTTTATATGTTAGAAAACTTTCTCTCACTTCAACACCCCTTTAAAATAATATCTCGAAGAATACCATTTATTATAATAAATGATTTTCATAGACAAACAAAGATAAATCGAACATTTGAGGAAAATCATCCCAAAATAGCAATATCTTCAGGCTACATGTAAGCATAAAAACTTTAAACAATAATACGTATATTATGGGAGGTGTTTTATATGGACGGTAAAGAAAATAAAAAGACAGAACAGCTCGAATCCTTTACACGTAATAATGAAGGAAAGGAAATGACAACAAATACAGGTGTTAAAATTTCAAATGATGAAAACTCTTTAACCGTCGGCGATCGTGGCCCTACCCTTCTAGAAGATTTCCTTATGCGAGAAAAACTTTCTCATTTTGATCGTGAACGAATTCCTGAATGAGTCGTTCATGCACGAGGATACGGCGCACATGGTGTTTTCGAGCTATATGAATCTTTGGAAGAACTAACAATGGCAAGCTTTCTACAAGACCCTTCAAAAAAAACGCCGCTTTTCGTTCGTTTCTCTGAAGTAGCCGGATCAAAAGGTGCAAATGAAACGAATCGAGATGTAAGAGGGTTTGCTGTTAAATTTTATACAGAAGAAGGTAATTTTGATTTAGTTGGTAACAACATCCCTATATTCTTCATTCAAGATGGCATTAAATTTCCCGATCTTATTCACGCTCTTAAACCCGAGCCTCATAATGAAATTCCACAAGGACAAACAGCGCACGATACGTTTTGGGATTTTATCGCCAATAACCAGGAATCAGCTGCAATGATGATCTGGATTATGTCCGATCGTGCGATTCCCCGAAGTTTTCGAATGATGCAAGGCTTCGGTGTTCATACATTCAGCTTAGTTAATAAAAATGGAAAGTCCCGTTTTGTAAAATTCCACTGGAAACCAAAGCTCGGTGTCCATTCATTAATTTGGGATGAAGCTCAAAAGTTAGGCGGTGCTGATCCAGATTACCATCGCCGCGATTTGTGGGAAAATATTAATGCTGGAAACTATCCTGAATATGAACTTGGCATTCAAATTCTAGAAGAAGAGGATGAATTTAAATATGATTTCGACATATTAGATGCAACGAAAATTTGGCCTGAAAAAGATTTCCCAGTTAAAATCATCGGAAAAATGACGTTAAACCGGAACGTCGATAATGTATTTGCTGAAACAGAGCAAGTCGCACTGCATCCCGGAAGTATCGTCCGCGGTATTGATTTTACCAATGATCCTCTCTTACAAGGTAGGCTCTTTTCTTACACTGATACACAATTAGCACGCGTCGGTACAAATTATCAAGAGTTACCGATTAATCGTCCGGTATGTCCTTTTCATAATAACCAGAGAGATGGCGCTTCTAAATATATAATCGATAAAGGAAAAGTTGCTTACCATAATAACTCCTTAGCAAATAATTCCCCTTACACTGTGCCTGGGACAAAAGGCGGTTTCGTTACATATCCTTCTACTGTATCTGGACATAAAACGAGAGAAACAGCCGCTAGTTTCAAAGACCATTTCTCTCAAGCTCGCTTATTTTGGAATAGTATGAGTAACGTCGAAAAAGTTCATATTATGCAAGCCTTCTCCTTTGAATTAGGAAAGGTTAAAAGTAAATCCGTCCGTCAACAAGTCGTAAATATGATCGGGCATATTAGCACAGAATTAGCCACATTAGTAGCCGAAGCAGTCGGAGCAAAAATCCCAAATGTTCAAGAGTCCAGCGTTACAACGGTCTCTCCAGCACTTAGCATGGCAAATACGACCTTTAGTCCACATACATTACGGGTAGGTATCATCGTTGCAGACGGATATGATGGACAAAATGGACAATATATAATAAAGCAATTGAAGCAAGTTGGTCTTCAACCAATCATTATTTCTGAAAAACTAGGCACAGTGCAAGGAACACAAAATGTACAGTGGGAAGTAAATGATACTTTCTTAACCGGGTCGCCGCTTCTTTACGATGGTCTCCTTCTTATTGGTGGAAATATGGATGAACATTTTCTTAATAAAGCAAATTCATTTGTCGTAGAATCATATAATCACTTTAAGCCAATTGGTTCCTTCCAAAATGGTTCTACTATTATTCAATCTTTAAATATCGAAGGAAAACCTGGTGTCTTAATAGAACAAAACGCTATACTTCTGGCTAATGAATTTATTCAAGCGATGACAAAACAACGCTTTTGGGATAGAGCGTATGAATAGGATAGGGGGATAATTTATGTTTGTTACGGTCGAGAAAGATGTGCATATTTTTGTACAAGACGTTAATCCCGGTCCTGGTAGTAAAACTGTTTTTTTCGTCCATGGCTGGCCTTTAAATCATCAAATGTATCAATATCAACTCAATGTTTTACCACAGCACGGCTTTCGCTGCATCGCCATGGATATACGTGGAAATGGGCAATCTGATAAACCGTGGACTAGTTACACATATGATCGATTAGCAGATGATATCGCGATTGTTCTAGAAGCGCTTCAAGTAGAAAACGCTACGTTAGTCGGTTTTTCAGTCGGTGGTGCTCTTTCTATTCGCTATATGTCCCGCTATAACGGTCGCCGCATTTCTAAGCTCGCATTAATTGATGCGGTCTCTCCTTCATTCGTTAAAAATCAAGAATCTCCTTACGGTGTACCAAAAGAACAAGCAGATGCGCTCATTAATCAAATGTATGTAAATTTACCAAAGTTTTTAAGTGACGTATCTTTATCATTTTTTAATAGAAACTTAGGGGCTGCTACGTTAGAATGGTTTTCTTATCTCGGTATGCAGTCCGCTTCCTATGCTCTCATCAAAATTTTGCAAGCAGCTGCAAACGAAGACGTAACGAAAGATTTAAGTAAGATTAACGTTCCGACAAAAATATTCCACGGCGTTCACGACCAACTTATCCCGTACAAAAGCGCTGAGCTTACGCAAAAGCGGATTAAAAATGCGCAACTACATGCTCTGACAAATAGTGGCCACGGCTCCCCCATCGATCAAGCAGATGAATTAAATACGGAACTTATAAAATTTTTAAATTCATAGTCCCGCTGCAGTAAAAAAAGAATTTGCCCTTACAGCAAATTCTTTTTTCTTAACTACCTTTTTCTATCGATTTAGACGATACCGGAGTGAACAAAGCTTTATCTATTTCTTTCTTTTCCTTTCCTTGTTCATATGGCTCATTCTTTGTCTTTTTATCCATAGAATATAAGCCTCTACCTTGCTCTTTCTTTATTCCTTTAATCATTAAATGTAAAACGAATATCGAAACCGTAAAGAATAGTAGTGGTGCAATGACAATCCATGGTGCCGCTAAAAATTCACTTTTGTATAGACCAATTAATCCCGCCCATTCATTCGTAATTGAGTATGGTTTCCTCGTATCATAATCTATACCTCGTCCCCCTACTAAAATCCCAAAAAACGCTAAATGAATTAATAACGTAAATAATTGAACGAACTGTTGTAAAAAAAGAACGGCAAGAATTTCTTTTAAATACAACCATATATGCTTTCTAATAATCCGAAACCTTGAAGCACCTAATATTTTCGAAGTAGTAACAAACTCATTTTTCATAAATAAATTGATTTCTTGATTCACATAAAGAATAACAGCTGGTAGTAGCGCAAAACAAAGAACAGCAAACTGCTTTATAATAATCTCCATATTAAATCCAGTTAATTCACTGTGCAACATGATTGGAAACATCCACAAAATCGCCCATAGCACTGTCGGAATGAAGAAATACACTTTACATATTTTTTGAAATAAATTTTGTACTATAGATGGTGTATGAGCTAATATTACACCTAATACCGTACCGAGAAACACTTGTACAACACATATGCCAAATACGAATAAAATGGTAAACTTCGCCCCTACCAATAATTGGAAAAACAAATTCAAACCGTTACGATCTGTACCGAGCGGTGGTATTGTAAGTGGATTGAACGGAGCTGCCCCAACAACATTCCCACTCTCATCTTTTATCCAGATCGTCTTACTCGTATATAAATCCTTACCAAACCACGTAATAAGATAACTAATTACAACAATCCCTACAAAATACAGGACACCAAACAAAAAACGTTTGGAGCGAAAGTTTCTATATATCATGAGAAGCCCCTCCTGTAATACGATTTACTCGGTAATGTATAATGGCAAATAGAATATAGAATGGAACAAATAATAAAAGAATCCACCATGCCATCGTTAAAGGATTTAAAGTACCTGCCCTTACTAAGAAAGACATATACCCTGTAATATTAAAAGCACCTTCTACCATTAAGAGGCTTGAAATCATGAACAAGAACAGTGGCTGTAAGTGATTTAACAGATGATACATTATATTACGTAATAAATGCACATACAGTATATATTTATTACTAAACCCTTTTGCACGAGCAAATTCCACATAAGGCTTATTCTTCTCTTCCATTAAAAATAAAACGATAATACGGAAAAAATGCAGAGTTGGAACGATAGTCATACAAAAAATAGGTAAGAAATAGGCACGTTCATCATTAAACGCATAAATAGTAACGAAGCGATACCCTGTCTGTTTATACAGCCATACAGCAAATAATTGTAAACTAAAAATTAATAATAAATCTGGAACTGATTCTATTAAAATTAAACAACTCTCAATCCCCTTTTTAATTTTAGAAGAAACTAATAAGTAGACGAATGAAAGACCAATTGAAAGTATAATTGTTAAACAAGTAGCAATTAATAGAATGGTCATAGAATACGTATACGGTTCCATAATTCGTTCAAAAAAAGGAATTGACTGCATAGTGTTTGTATCAATATGTGCAATATCCTTTGGCGAAGCTAACCTCTCTAAATATGTAGTAAAACTAAGGCTATTCCCTAAAAACAAAGAGAATGGCAAATAACTTATAGTAAGAATAACTGCGATACTAATAAGAAACTCTACTATTTTCCCACCCCAAAAACTTTTCAATATTCCACCTCTTTTTACAATTTTTTCAGTTCCCTCTTATTTTAATTGATTTTTCTGATAATTAAAACTATATATAGAAAGTACTTTCCTAAAATCAAACTTTTAACTAGAAATTATTTTCTTTATGGTTAAGATTATAAATTGAACTCGTACATAAACCGCATTATATCGACCTAGTAACCAATTCTCCCTCCAATTACGACTTTACAAATTTAGAGGGATTTATTATAACTATTTAGTCGGTAATTTTAAAAGAGATAATAATTCACACATTTCTCACAAATCAATTAATAAAACGATTTCATTTTCATATATACTAAAGGCACAGGTAATATTCCCTAAACCCAGCTTGTCTGGTTACCCCGTTAAATAACATAAAAAAGAACTTGTACCATGATACAAGTTCTTTTTGTTTCCTCTATTTAAAGAGTGTTTCTTTACTATACTGCTTTCCAGCGAGTAAATCATATTGGATCATTTTATACTGCTCCAACATTTCTTTTTGTTTCTTTGTTAAATCTATCTCTTCCCCATCTTTATTAACCTTTAATTCATCTCTAAGCACTGGTATTTCTTTATGCATTTCTGATAAAAATTGGTAGTACGGTGATTTATTTAATCCTGCATAATCAAAAACAAGATTAGAGAAATAAATTGGACTTACTAAACCTAAATTATCATTTGGCAAATCAAAATTTGCATACATTAACAATGGTGTTTCTGCCATAGCTAATCTTTCACTTATAGTTTCTTCATTCTCTATATATCCTGCTTCTTTATAAATAGACTTATTAGTCCCTAACAAAGGCAAATGGTCTCCGAAGAAAACTACTAGCGTAGGTCTTTCTAAATCGTCAAGCTGCTCTATTAAATATTGCAGCGCTTCATCCGAGAGTCTTACGCCTTCCGTATATGCTTCTAATTCCGCCTTCGATTCCTCTTCTGTTAATCCACTAATCTCTATTTTATTTTCACCAAACATATTTGGCTTATATGGAAAATGATTTTGCATCGTCACCGCATGAATAAACGTCGGTTGTTTTCTCTTATTCAATTCATCTATTATTTCTTTACTCATAGATAAATCACCGATATTTTCTCCCACTATTTCTGTGTTTTTCATCGTGTCTTCTGCATTAAAATGGTCGAATCCCAATGTTTTATATACATCGTCTCTTTTATAAAACGATCGATTAAAAGCATGAATTGCACTTGCATAGTACCCTTGTTTTTTCAATTCGCTTGCAATAGATGGAATTTCTTTCTGACTTGGAATGGCTTGTTGATACGGTATAGAACCAGGCATTAAGTGACTCATCGAGTAACCTGTTAATGCTTCAAATTCTGTATTCGCTGTATTTCCGCCAAATGTAGGGGCTATCGTTTGTCCCCCAGGAAAATTCTCTATATAATGATGTAAATTTGGCACTGGATCTTCGCTAAACGAAAGATTCGTTAATTTTGTCGGATCCCAAAAAGCTTCACTCATAATAAATATAATATTCGGCTTCTCTACCTTTTTTTGCCCACCTATATTGCCACCATATGTTTTCTCTATATCCTTGGCAATACGCTGCATATTTTCCTTTGAATATCCCTCTGGTTCTTCGATAACTGTCGTATCTAAGTTACTTAAAAATCCTATAACAAAACCATTTGCCTGATAATTTATAGTTTGATTCCACGCACGAATGTCTACTCCACCTTTTTGGAATAAATTATTCATAAAGGTATTAGAAAAATTACTATATGCATACAGCATAAACGCAGATCCACATACTAAAATAATCCTTATAATAATATGAGATTTTATAACTGGAATGTGCTTTCGTATATACATAACTACACATATAAGCAACCCAATACAAACTATTACGCGAAATATATTCCAAAAACTAAAGGATTCCATAACCATCGGTATCACGGAATCCATATGAGCAATCTGCGTGAAATCAGACGGATAGAATGGATCTCCTCTAAACATGATTTTAAAATAGTTCACCAGTACAAAAACAAGTAAGACTACACTAGTTATCGTTGTACTTAAGAAAATTCTTCCAAGCAAACTATACACAAAAATATATACCATATAAATAAACAATAGACTTAACATATACTGTCCATGTTGTAAATAAACCCACGTATTTACTAAAAGAAGGTTCATATCTTCCTGTATCATGATATACATCCAGTTCATTGTATGTGCAATTAAGAATAATACGATGTAAACTCGAATAGCTGGCCTAAGCCTATGGCTAATGCCTTTATTCAAATGAATGACGTATAAGAGTACGCCCCACAAAATAATAATGAGTATACTGAGTTGCATTTTCCCGTCAAAAAATTCTTTAGTTTTCTCGAATTCGAAAGAACTTAGTATTACAAAAAACAATGTCTCTAAACAAATTGCCCACATTCCACTAAGAATGATTGAAATTAATAGGTTCTTTTTCGGCTGCTGAGCCGAAAAGCTAAAATGAAATTCATCTCTTCTTCGTCGCTGTGTTAAAACATTAAAACGCAATTTATTCCCTCTTTCCTTTACCCCTTCGCCTCGCATCAGCAAACATATTGTCATATACAAAATACCATATTTGTATGCAGTTAGTCTCCCGTTGTGTTTGTATTATACACATGTATCCTTAATTTCCCCTTAAAAATAACACTTTTTCTTCTCTATATTCTACCAACATAAATAAACTATACTCCATAAAAATATTACTATAAAAAAAGAACCCATCAACACTGACAGGTTCTTTTTCATTCTAACAGACATTCGTCCATTCATTATATAAAAGAATATATCCATACCTTCCATATAATACATACGAGTATTATAAATACAAAATCAAAAAAATCTAGTCTTGGCCCCTTTTTCATCGTCATATCTAACCACATATGAACCCATTTTACTTCCCTGTATTTATGAATATTTTTCTTTGCAAATTGGTAACTAAGAAATTGCATAATGAAAAATCCAACTACTAAGATGAACAATAGTATGAGAAAATCGATCACGAAGTTCCTCCCTATTTTTGTAGCGCTTTTTCGACGATATGATTCTTCAAAACCCACTCCTCAAATTGAGCACTTCCAAATTCCCAACTTAAATCACGAGCATGTACAGAAAAAACATAATAACCGGCATATTCGTCCATAAACCTACCTGTCTCTACCTCATTGTTCTGAATACCATATACCCCAAAATTAAAATACACATCCCATACGTCTTCATACTTCCTCTTATAAGCAATCGATTCCATATCACATTCTGTTCCGAAATAGTCAAGATGTAAATGTACGCTATCATCGTATTCGTACTCCATTTTATCACCCCTTATATTTGTACTTCTTTATTACCCAAAAAATTCCTGCTATCTATACTCACATATGGGCACTTACCTACATATCCTGCTTGTAGATTGACTTCTAGGAGGTGTCATTTAATGAAAAAATTAATAGCTGTGTTTTGCATCCTGTTACTGGCTGTTTTCACATTCGCTGCTTGTAGTAGTAAAAAGGAAGGTACGAAAGAGCAAACTCAAAACATCCGCATCGGTGAAGTTACCCATTCTCTCTTCTATGCCCCGTTATACGTTGGAATTGAAAAGGGATTTTTTAAAGATGAAGGATTAAATATTGATTTACAAACAACAGCTGGCGGAGATAAAACGATGACCGCGCTTTTATCTGGCGGAATTGATATTGCTCTCGTCGGTTCCGAAACATCTATTTACGTTCATCAACAAGGAGCAAAAGATCCTGTCATTAACTTTGCACAACTCACACAAACAGATGGAACATTTTTAGTATCGCGTAAAAAATTAGATTCTTTTAATTGGAATGACGTGAAAGGTGTTACGTTTTTAGGACAGCGTAAAGGCGGCATGCCGCAAATGGTTGGAGAATATGTTTTAAAGAAAAATGGCATTGATCCTCACAAAGATACAAACTTAATTCAAAATATCGAGTTTGCTAACATTGCAAATGCCTATGCATCTGGTACCGGGGAATTTGTACAGCTCTTTGAACCGACTGCAAGTATATTCGAAAAAGAAGGAAAAGGATATATCGTCGCTTCGTTCGGAAATGAATCTGGTACCGTTCCGTATACATCGTTCATGGCGAAAGAAAGTTTCTTAAAGAAAGATAAAGCTGCTGCAGAAAAGTTCACACGTGCACTATATAAAGCACAGCAATGGGTTGATACTCATAGCCCAGAAGAGATTGCTGATGCCGTTTCTCCGTTATTTAAGGACACTTCAAAAGACATTACAGTAAAAGTAATTGAACGGTATAAAAAGCAACATTCTTATGCGACAAATCCGCTATTAGATGCTGAAGAATGGAAACAGCTCCAAACGATTATGAAAGACGCTGGCGAATTACAAAAAGAAGTTCCACATGAAGCGCTCGTCAATACGAAAATTGCCGAAAGCGTTATTAAGAAATAGAGGCGAAGTGTATGAGTTTTTTACAAATACGTAACGTTTCTCACTGCTTTTTTGCAAAAGAGAACGCCAAATTAATTCTCGAAGATATGAGCTTACAAGTGGAAGAAGGCGAATTCATTTCGATACTCGGCCCAAGTGGTTGCGGCAAAACGACACTCCTCTCCATCATTGCCGGGCTACTTGATCCAATTGAAGGTATCGTCTTTTTAGATGGTGAACCGATTACAACGAAAACTTCATCTATGGGATATATGTTACAGCAAGACTACTTGTTTCCTTGGAAGACAATTGAAGAAAATATTATGCTTGGACTTCATATCCGAAAAATTTATGATGAACAGACGAAAGAACATACTTTACAGCTTTTAAAACAAGTCGGTCTACATGATGTAGAGCAGCAATACCCCCGCGAATTATCCGGTGGTATGCGTCAACGTGCCGCCCTCGTTCGAACGTTAGCGACCGACCCCCAAATTTTATTGCTAGATGAACCTTTTTCGGCTCTCGATTATCAAACGAAATTGAAACTAGAAGATCTCGTTTTCAGCTTACTACACAAATATAAGAAAACTTCACTACTCGTGACACATGATATTGAAGAAGCAATTGCGATGAGTGATCGTATTTATTTACTACAAGCGAATCCCGGAAAAATTGCAAAAACATTTATCGTCCCAGAAAGCATCCGTTCCTTATCACCGTTAGAATCACGCCACCACCATGACTTCCCATCCCTCTTCCAAAATATATGGAAGGAGCTGGAGCGCCTTGGATAATATAAAGCAACTACATGAACAGTTTCGGAAGAAAGAACGCAGGCGCACATGGTTAGCACGCTCTTTGCAGCTTTTACTGCTCATTCTTTTCTTTGCACTATGGGAAATAGCTAGTAAAAAAGAGTGGATTGACCCTTTACTCTTTAGCTCTCCTTCAAGCATTTGGGATCTCTTCCTTAGTAAATGGATTGACGGTTCTCTTTGGATTCACATATGGACGACATTGCTTGAAACGGGAATAGGTTTCATTCTCGGAACAGTACTCGGGGCAATCATTGCTACTTTCCTTTGGTGGATGCCACTTTTAGCTCGCGTACTTGATCCATACCTGGTCGTCCTAAACGCCATGCCAAAAGTGGCACTTGGTCCTATCATCATTGTAATCTTCGGTCCAAATATTTCATCGTCTATTGCAATGGGGGTAATCATTTCCATCATTATTACCATCCTCGTTATTTACAGTGCATTTCAAGAAGTCGATTCTAACTATATAAAAGTGATGGACACATTTGGCGCAAATAAATGGCAGTGTTATAAGCAAGTTATACTCCCCTCATCGTTCCCAGCCATTATTTCAACGCTAAAAGTAAATGTGGGATTGTCATGGGTCGGTGTTATTTTCGGTGAGCTTCTCGTGTCTAAACAAGGACTTGGCTATTTAATTAGCTACGGATTCCAAGTCTTTAACTTCACGCTCGTCTTACTTAGCGTACTCCTCACCTGTGTCCTTGCAACTCTTATGTATGTGTTTGTTGAAGCATTCGAGAAACTTCTAATTGGAAAACAAAAAAGAAGCTGACCCTACACATTATAGTCAGCTTCTTTCTTTTACTTTTTATCACACATCTTTGTTTCATTTGTAACGTTTCCATCCGCAACCGTAACTGTATGGAAACAATCTTTCACACGTACTGTAACGACATTATCTTTTCGATCTATCACATGATAATCATTGAACTTTTTATTTAATGCACTACGAATTTGCTCCCCTTCAAAGATCGGAAAACTATGAGACATTACCCAAATGAGACCAGCAACAGCAAGAATCGTTTTCATACGTTTCATTACCTCCTCGAGAGTAAACTTATATCCCCTACAACACGCGCATTATAATTGTGTCTAAATTGTGACGTTTTTATACTAATTCTATTTTAAAGCGTCAGTTCCTTCTTCTTTTTGATAAAAAAGACAGAATTTTCAATTTTATTAACAAAGAAAAAACGCAAAGATTTGAACGTCTTTGCGTTTTCATTTCATCAACCAAAAATATATAAACATATACCCCGGATTAATCCCCACTTTGTTGTTCTATCGTTTTCGAAACATCATATAATCCTGACAGCACTTCCGCTCTCATTTTTACAAGCTCAGGGAATTGATAGAAGAAGGCAATTTTTTTATATTTTAACGCTGCTCCTTCTTTCACCTTTTTTGAATCCTGTAAAATAAACGCTGTAAATGTATCTGCGATATCTTCCGCTACATTCGTTGTTCCGTATTCAGATACAAACTCGTCCTGTTTCTCCTTGAAAAATTGCATTTGAGCTTCTTCACTTTCTTCCACTTTCTTCTCTGTCCATTCTTGCTCAATTTGTTTCCAAAAAGAATTATGGAATTGATTAATATAAGAACTCTCTTTCGCACATCCTTCTTGTAAGAAAAGTGATTTACATTTATTTTGGTATGATGAAATATCTTTATCTTCTTCAAAAGCCTTTAAGTATTGTTCATTTACTGGTATTTGTTTATGACCTAACGTTAACACGTGAGCCGTCTCATGAATTAATGTTTTCATCACTTCATCGATATTTACTGCAGAATCAAGCGTATCTAAACTAAGAACCCATTCTTTCGGATATGCCATACTTGGCATAACATGGGCCACAATTCCATCGTAACCGTCTGTTATCATATCGAACTCTTTTATGTCGCTGCGATATTTAGCTGGAATAAGAGTGCTGTACATGTCCCATAATGATTCATGGTAACCTCTATCTTGGCGTTGTTGTAGTACTTCTTCTTTCGCTTCTTTATCTTCAGCGAATACTTTATTTAAACGTTTCCGTTCTATTTTTTCAAAATAAGGATCTACAATTTCATCACCATCAATATAATAAGAGGCTAAAAAGAAATAATTTTCATCATCATCTTTTTTCTGTTCTGCTTTTTTCATATCATTACTTATAGTTTGTTGCTTCGCTACATCCTCTTCTGGCACTTCAAGTTCTGAAAGGCCATCTATCTTTCCATATACTTTTTGGAGCGTTTTATCGCCTATTTCTGTACATTCTTCTGTCGTTTCGCACACATCTTTCTTCTCTTTTTTCAAAGTTCGCTCCGCCATATCACATCCGGCGACTAAACCAATTGAAATTATAAAACATGTTAATTTTCCATACAATTTTTTCATTTAAACCTCCATCGTTACAGCCTACAAAAATATGATAATCATTTTCTGACGGATATGCGATACTTAATTTATAAAAGCTTTGAGGAGGTTACATATGATTCATGCTGTGCTATTTGATTTAGATGGGACACTATTAGATCGACGAAAGTCTTTGGAACGATTTATTCATGACCAATACAATCGCTTTTCCTTTCATTTTATGAACATTGAACAATCTGAGTATTGTTCTCGTTTTCTCGAACTCGACAACAATGGCTACACCTGGAAGGATAAAGTATATGCTACTCTCATTGGCGAATATAACATTACCACTTTAACATCAGAGCAACTGCTGCACGACTACATTACAAATTTTCGATATCATTGTATCCCTTTCCCAAACATGCATGAATTACTTCAACAATTAACACAACAAAGCATTAAAATCGGCATTATTACAAACGGCTTTACTAACTTTCAAATGAGCAATCTCCGTGCTCTGAACTTACATACGTATACAAACACCATTCTCATTTCAGAAGCGGAAGGAATTAAAAAACCGCATCCTGAAATTTTCGAACGAGCTTTAAAAAAGCTAGATGTGAAGGCAGAAGAATGTCTTTACGTTGGGGATCATCCTGAAAACGATGTACTTGGTTCTGAACAAGTAGGGATTCTTGGCGTTTGGAAGAAAGATTCATTTTGGAGTGACTTTGAGCATTCACGTATGGCGGATGATTTACTGGAGGTTCTCTCGTTTTTAAAGGCAGAGACAAAAACAAGAAAATAGTAAAAGGAGGCTTCGTTTCCCGAACGCCTCCGCTTCCTTTATGATTCATATACTGTAAACTGCGGTTTACTCGGATGATCCTTAACTTGCGCATCATCTGGAAACTTTGAAACTTTTTGATATAAGGCAATGTCACCGATACAACTCGCTGTTAGTAAGATTCCTAAAAATGAGAGTGGCTCCAGATTCATAACTAATCCCAATACAATTGGCAAAATTCCAGTCGGTAAAAACGGTAACATTAACACTTTCTTCATTTGCTTTACTGTAATTTCTTTTTTAGAATGAGCGTATGCTACACCTAATTTCCAATTGACGCCCCATGTTAGTTCACTCCACGGAACACCTCCGATATAGCGAAACCCTATTAAATGTATCGCTTCATGAATACAAATGAGGACAATCATTCCAATAATCAAAAGAAACATAACGGGCAATGTAAATTCAAATTGAACCTCGCCTGAAAGAAATATATGCAAATAACCAATTCCAAACGCCAAAGCGAATATTATAAGAAATGCATAGATATTTAATTTAACCATCGAAACAGTAACAGTCGTTTCTTTTCTGTTATCCATCTTCCCCCTCCTAAAATGCAAATATATCTTTACAAAAATTGTATATTATATCCATATATATATAAAGATATATTTACATTTATTCTTACAAACAAAAAAAGAAACCGGCCACTTTACTTCGTAAAACAGCCGATTTCTTCTATATGTTTCATCGTACGCGCCAATACATCGTCGCGCATTATAAAGCTAAATTTTCTATCCGTTTTAATGTTTTCAGGAATGTCTGTTAATAAAACAGATCCCTTCGTTTCTTCGTAATGCGTATGTGCTTCTACCGCACTAATTGTTGCAAAATAAATGTTTTTAATGATTATTTTGTCTTTTCCAGATACTTTATATTGTCCTAAGTAAGTTAAATCAGAAACAATGCCGCCGGTTTCTTCATGAACTTCTCGAACCGCCGCTTCTTCCGGTGTTTCCCCGAGTTCCACCTTACCACCTGGAAATTCAAGACCGCGACGTAAATGATGCGTTAATAACCATTGATCCCCGTACCGGCATACAACCCAAACATGCTTTGGCTCAGGAGAAAATGGATAACGTTCAAACGATAATTGTACAGTGTTGTGGTAATAATCTTTAAATTTGTACATGCCATTACTCCCCTATTGATGGTTACAAGTTTTTCCTACCACAAATTGTAGCATATTCTCGCTTTTCTGCATAATATTATCCAATTATAATCCATTGATTATTCCCATTTGCGCGACTAATTCTTTCGTCTCATGATTTCCTAAATCGTAAATCATTTTATATGCTTTTTGTAGTTGTTCATCATATCGGTCATTATTTGAATCGTGATGATACTCAACAAATGGAACGTGGGAGCGTACAAATGAACCTAAATCCT
The DNA here is from genome assembly GCF_008368905.1 of Bacillus sp. SH5-2. Lineage (NCBI taxonomy): Bacteria > Bacillati > Bacillota > Bacilli > Caryophanales > Bacillaceae > Bacillus > Bacillus sp. SH5-2. The sequence continues at coordinate 103,782 of NZ_QOSD01000022.1, read as the reverse complement.
CTACATATGCTTGATCGAAGTACTCTCTTAACTCCGTAATCTCCTCATCACTCGCGGAAATCTCAAAATTATACGTATCCGCCGTCTTCACTTGTGAAATTTGACCATTTGCTATTGATATATAATATGTTTTTTTCTGCTCCATGTAACGCCCTTCTTTCATCCTTTTTATTTCTATTGTTTTCATCAATTACAAAATTATGTAAAATAAAGAAAAGGAGGGGTCTCATGCTCAAAATATTAATTATCGGTATTATCATCGTGCTAGTCGTACTAGTGCTCTCTGTTATGACGATTAATAAAGGGTATTCATATAAACATTCCGTTGATAAACCAGAAGATAATCCTTATACAAAAAATAATAAGGAGGATTCATAATATGCTTCGTATACTTCGCATTATAATCGCACTCACTATAATCATTATGTCGGCAATTGGGCTCTATACCGATCAAAATAACTTTCTACCACTTTCACAATTTCTATTAGGAGCTTTAATGTTCATCATTGCAGTTGAACAAATAAAAAAGAAAGATTCAGGAACAGGAGTTATTTGCATTGTTGCGGGTGCTTTCAGTTGGATTGTTCTCCTCATTAGCTATATAAAATAGAAGGAGGTTCCTTTATGTTAAAAGGAGTTCGAATCACTTTTTCACTGATTGCTTTATGTATAGCCATTTATAGCTTTATCAGCGACAACAGAGACATTATGCCTTACCTGTTCATTTTCTTAGGGTTGATGGCCTTCACCATAGGTATAGAAGAAATAAAAAAAGACCGAAAATCTAGCGGCACATTTGCTTTTATGGCTGGAGCTGGTGCTTTATTTCTTAGTTTGTCAGAACTATTCCGGTAAATAATCTATTTAAAGAAGGTTATACAATGTTAATTGGATTACGGATTGTTTTAGGACTTCTCACGCTTCTCACACTCACTCTGTGCACGTATTCTCTTATTACCGATAATTTCACACTTCTCCCATACATGCAATTTACTTTCAGTTATTTCTTTATTCTTATGGGAATTAATGAACTGAAATCCGGACGAAAATCAATGAGTATCCCGTATTTTTTCGTTTCTAGTCTTATGTTCTTCGTTTTAATATCGACCTACTTTCGCTAAAGGCAACATGTACTTTTCCTACTGACTATTACCTTTCACCAATTTTTCTTTTTCGAACAAGTAATACATTTAAGGATCATTCAAAAAACGAAAAAGGTGGAGAATAGCATGCTAAAAACATTCGAATTATCCCATTACTCTTATTCTCGCTCTATTTAGCCTCTTTGCAAAATTCACCGTACCTTTATCCTACGTATCTACCCTTTTAAGTACTATATTATCTTTTTTTGAATTAACGAATTAAAGCAGCAGCAAAAAGCAAAAGCATTTGTGTATTTTCTCTATTCTGTCGTTATTTTATATGACGGAGTGTCTAGTATACTTTCATAAAAAAAAGAGCATTCCTGCTCTTCTTTTTAAATTCGTATTACAGTATTTCTCCATTAGAACTAATAACATCTTTATACCAGAAGAATGAGTTTTTCCTTTTACGCTCTAACGTTCCAGTTCCATCATCATGCTTATCCACATAAATATAACCGTAGCGTTTAGACATCTCTCCTGTAGAAGCACTCACTAAATCAATGCATCCCCAGCTCGTATATCCAATCATTTCAACTCCATCTACTTGTATCGCATCACGCATTGCTATCATATGCTCTCGTAAATAGTTAATTCGGTAATCATCATTAATAGTACCGTCTTCTTCTATCTCATCATAAGCACCTAAACCATTTTCAACAACAAATAGTGGTACTTCATATCTATCATACAATTTATTTAATGAAATTCTTAAGCCTGTTGGATCAATTTCCCATCCCCAATCACTCGCTTTAAGGAATGGATTTTTTATACCTGCCATAATATTTCCTTGTGCTTTTTCTTCAACAGTCTTTACTTTTTTCTCTGTACGGGACATGTAATAACTGAAGCCAATGTAATCTACTGTATGTTCTTTAATTAATTCTAAATCACCTTCTTGAATCTCTAATTCCACATCGTGCTTTTCGAAGTATGCTTTAATAAATGTTGGATATTTACCGCGTACTTGAACATCAGCACAGAAGTAATTAAACATACGCTCTTCTTGAAGTGCATATAACTCATTTTCCGGATCACAGTCATATGAGTAGACTGGAGCGTATATAATCATACAACCTATTTTTGATTCTGGAATAATCTCATGACATGCTTTTACTGCAAGCGCACTCGCAACAAATTGATGATGGAACGCTTGGAATGTCGGCTGATATTTATCTTCTTCTTTATTGATAGAAAATCCAAGTCCCATAATTGGCATGATTAAACCGCTATTAATCTCATTGAATGTCATCCAATATTTCACTTTATTTTTGTAACGATTCAATATAGCATTTACATATCGTTCGAAGAAACCAATCACTTCACGACTTCTCCAGCCACCATATGTTTTAACAAGATTTACTGGCATTTCGTAATGAGAAATTGTCACAACAGGTTCAATACCGTATTTTTCTAGCTCTGTAAAAACACGATCATAGAAAGCTAGACCTTCTTCATTCGGCTCTAGTTCATCACCATTTGGGAAAATTCTTGTCCAAGCAATAGACATACGGAAAGATTTAAATCCCATCTCTGCAAACAATGCAATATCTTCTTTATAACGATGATAGAAATCAATACCGTCATGGTTTGGATAAAGGTATTTTGTTTTATCAATTTCGAAATTGAAACCAGGATCTTGCAATATTTTAAGACGTCCTTTTCCACCAGGTAAAACATCTGCGATATTTAATCCTTTTCCACCTTCATAAAATCCGCCTTCCATTTGGTTAGCAGCAGTAGCTCCCCCCCATAAAAACCCCTCTGGAAATTTAGCATTCAACATACTAGCACTCCTTTACAATATAATTTTTTTAATAACCTTTTAACTCATTTATTTCTTTCTATTTTACTTACTAATTACTTCGATTAAATTCTCGCCAACTTTGATTGAATTTGCTTCCGTTACTACTACATCATATTTATCAGTATTCGTTATCACTATCGGTGTAGTTACGACATATCCTGCCGCTTGAATTTCTTTTATATCGAATTCAATAAGCAATTGGTCTTTCTCTACACGATCTCCTTGTGCAACGTGTGAAGAAAAGTGCTTTCCACCTAATTGAACTGTATCCATACCAATATGAATCAACAATTCTGCTCCATAATCAGTTACAATCCCAATCGCATGATTCGTTGGAAATAGTGCTGAAACAGTTCCTGAAACTGGGGCAAATAATTTACCAATAGAAGGTTCAATTGCAACTCCTTGTCCTATCGCACCTGATGCAAAGGCTGCATCTTTAATGCTAGACAACTCGATTACCTTACCTTCAAACGGGCTAGTGATCACATTCTTTGCATCCTTGCTTACAACTTTTGTGCGATTTAACTCTGTTGTCGTAGCTGCTGCTTCGTCAACAGTTGTAGCTGTTTCTTCTTTACCAAATCCAAATAAATAAGTAAGAATAAATCCAAATACAAACGAAACAACAATCGCAATAATAAGACCCCAGAATCCCATCGTAATGCCTGCTTTTGGATCAATATAATTCGGTATACCAAATATTCCAAGGCCACCTACCATATATATTTTCGAACCTGCAAGTCCTAAAATCCCTCCACCAATCGCTCCGCCAATACAACTCATAATAAACGGTTTTTTTAATGGAAGTGTAATTCCATAAATCGCTGGTTCAGTGACACCAAAGATACCCGAAATGAAAGCTGGAATACTAAGTGATTTTAATTTTTGTTGCTTCGTTTTCAACCAAATTGCTAAAACCGCACCGATTTGTGCGAATGAAGCTCCAAACATAAGAGCTACAACTGGGTCTGCACCTAGAAGAGTAAGATTATTAATTGATACTGGAATTAAGCCCCAGTGAAGACCAAATATAACAATCACTTGCCAGAAGCCACCAATGAATAGTCCCGCTACTACTGGACTTAATTCATACAACCAAATCGTTCCTTGTCCTAAAAGCTGACCAGCCCATGTTGCAATCGGTCCAATAACGATGAACGTCAGCGGGATAACAACCAGTAATGTACAGAACGGTACTAAAAATGTTTTCACAACGTCTGGAATTAATTTTTTAAACGTCTTCTCTGTTTTTGCCCCTAGATACGCTGCGATAATAATTGGAATAACTGATGATGCATAACTCATTAAAATAACTGGAATTCCTAAAAACGTAATATGAATAGGTGATTCAAACATTGTCCCTGCGAATAATGTATACATTGGCTTGCTTGTTGTTAATCCAGAAAGTGCTGGATAAACTAACGAGGCACCTATTGCCATACCAATAAATATGTTTCCTCCAAATTTCTTACTCGCTGTATAACCAAGGAATATTGGGAAGAAATAAAATAGCGAATCTCCGATTGCATTTAATATTTGATACGTTCCAGATGTGTTACTTAACCAGCCCATTGCTACAAGCAGAGCATTCAAACCTTTTATCATCCCTGTTGCAGCTAAAACACCAAGAATAGGGCTAAATATGCTAGAAATTATATCAATAAATTGATTAAATGCCCCTTTCTTCTTACTATCAGCCTCTTCAGGTGCTGACGTATGAAGATCACCAATTGTTACTACTGCTTGGTAGACGTCAGGCACCTGATTTCCAATAACAACTTGATACTGGCCACCACTTTTCATAACAGTGACGATCTCCTCCATATTTTTCAAAACCTCTGTCTTTGCTTTTCCTTCATCTCTTAATTGAAAACGCAGACGGGTAATACAGTGAACCACACTAATAATATTTTCTTTACCGCCGACATTTTCAATAATGTCTTTTGCTAATTGTTCATATTTCATATTTATCCCCACTTTCTATCGCATTTTTGTAAATAAAAAACCTGAGCCCAACTGAACATACACGCAAATAAGCTGCATGCTCAGGTCGACTCAGGTTATGCCCAGGTATTGGTAACATTCCTCTAAATCATATGTAGTTTATAAATATCAACTATCGTATTTTCCCCTTCCTAACTTATTTTTTCCCATCTAACGTACAGTTTGATGCATGTCGACAGGTCACTCGATGAATATGTAAAGTTAAATAGACAATTTCATCATTCGAAACATTCCAATTATATACATTTTGTAAGTAGACCTTCACTTTTTGACTACATTGAAACGCCGGTGGATACTTCAGCTGTATTTGCTCATAAAGGAATTGATCATCGCCTTCAACAGCATGTTCCTTACGAATAAATCGTATCGAGAAGAAACGGAGATGTGTTAAAAAGCGCTCATAATTAACCGAGTTTTCATCCATTTCTATTTGAAAATGATATTTTACGATATTCAAAATGTTATTAACGACTTCAGTTGCTTGCACGACAGAGGCCATATTATCACTAGCTAATTGACCATTTACTAAATGCAAAGCAATGGAAGCAGCTTCATCCTCTCCAAGGCGAATTCCTGTATCACTTTCAATCATATCTAACGCCTGTAGCGCAATTTGAAACTCTTGTTTATAATATTTTTTAATTTCCCATAATAACGCATTTTTTAACTGTATACCTTGTTTATATCTACTAATTGCAAAACTTAAATGATCCGTTAGCGCAACATATAAATATTCATCCAATTTGTATGCGAGCTTGGATTGCGCATAGTTTATAATTTTTGAAGAAATATTTAAATATAGTTCAGACGTATCTTCTAATAATTTTGCAAGCTTTTCAGAAACTCCATGCTTCTCTAGCACAAATGTTTTCTCTATTTTCGAAACATCAATTATTTCTCCAACTTTCTTCTGAAAAGCTAACCCCTTTCCCATAACGACAATTTCTTGTTTAAACTCATTATGCGTAACAGCAACATTATTGTTTAAAATTTTTTTTATTTCCATTCGCACTCGTCCTTGACCATATTATTTAACAGGCAAAATTTTATAAAAAAAAACCTAAATTTGCACATAAGAATAACGCTTAAGTTACTCTTATACAAATTTAGGTTTTGCCTGCCGAACAGTAACAATCCTTTTAGTTGTAAACGCTTTCCTTATTTTTAACATACTATTTCATCTCTGTCAACGACTTGATGTACTTATCACATAACAAACACAAATTAATATATTTTCTTTCTTATATGTTCATTAACTCACCATTTTCAATCCAATTATCGTCCCCATCATTCTGATAAAAAAAAACTGCCCTCTCACAGGCAGTTTTTTTATCGATTGGTGAAAACTAATAGTCAGCGTAAAGTGCCCCTACTAATTAAAGTTTCACTTTATCCCGCCTTAACAGGCAGTAAGACCCCTACCTCCCAATTATGTAAAAGCGAAGAAGTTAGGTAGGAGTTTAACTGCCTGTAAAGGTCCGATTGGTTCAACTAATAATCAGTGGGTGATAGGGCACCTCCCCCATCACCCACTGATTAAAGTTTCACTTTATCCAAATACTTTCTCAAGTTCATCTTTGTCTTGGCTTAACCAGAAGTTCATTAAGCGTTTTGCTCCTTCTAAGTCATGAAGCTTCGCTTGACCACATTGTGTTTCATTTGCAGCTGGAATTTCTGTAATTTGAACCGCATCTTTTAATGTTAGTTCTAATAAATCAATGATTTCTCGAACTGTCGGTGTGCCGCTTACTACAAGATAGTATCCTGTTTGGCAGCCCATCGGTGAAATATCGATAATATCGAAATGTGGGTAACGATCAATATATTTACGTAAATTAAATGCTAATAAATGTTCTAACGTATGAATAACATCTGGCTTCATTGCTTGTTTATTCGGTTGGCAAAAACGAATATCAAATTTATTTACAATACCGTCACTACCTACATTGTGAACTCCGCAATGTCTTACATAAGGCGCCTTTACAATCGTATGATCTAATTCAAAGCTTTCTACTGATGGCATACAACATCTCTCCCGCTTTTAATTTAATTCCGTTATATCCAATATGATATAACGGAAATGCACATTAGTAAAGTATTATGTACAGTCGTGCTATAATACTTTAAGACTATGCTGAAAAGGAGACTGTTATGAAACAGATTTTCATTGGGATTATACGATTTTATCAAAAGTTCATTTCTCCGATGACACCACCAACGTGCCGCTTTTATCCAACTTGTTCTCATTACGGATTAGAGGCGTTTCAAAAACACGGTGCCCTCAAAGGATTTTGGCTTACTTGTAAGCGTATATTAAAATGTCACCCTTTCCACCCGGGAGGATTTGATCCTGTCCCAGATAAAAAGGATGACAAAGTAAATTCTTAATTGTCGTAACCATTCACAACTAAATCTAATTTTCCTGTGTCTGGATCGATAACAAGACCGTGAACAGGTACTTCTTCTGGAAGTAATGGATGGTTGCGAAGTATTGATACACTATGTTCTACACTTTCTTCTACACTAGAGAACCCTTGTAGGAATCTTTCTAAATCGATTCCAGAATAACGAAGTGTATCTAGTTTCTCATTTGTTATACCGCGCTCTTTCATCTTCTCAATCGTACTGCTTGCTTGAATTTTTGCCATACCACAATCGTGGTGACCAACTACACATACTTCATCAGCACCAAGCTCATATACAGCAACTAAAATACTACGCATAATACTTCCAAACGGATGTGAAATAACAGCGCCTGCTACTTTAATAATTTTCACATCACCGTTACGCATATTCATCGCTTTCGGTAATAATTCAACAAGGCGAGTATCCATACAAGAGATTATTACCATTTTTTTATTTGGGAATTTTCCCGTTTCATACTCTTCGTATTTTTTTTCTTCAACGAATTTTTCATTGTATTGTAAAATCTCTTCTAATGACTTCATAGTAAAGGACCCTCTTTTCTCTCATTTACATTACTTATATAGTGTACCAAAATTTAAAAAACTCAAAAAGGATATTGCTTTATAGTAAAAAATAGATATTTTCAGATAACCGACATAATTCTTTCAAAATATACACACAGCTTTGTAACATGTATCACATACTCGAATCCTATTTTCACTATAAACTAATTGTAGATAATGTAAAAAAGGAGTGAATATTTATTATGTCCGACGTTCTGTTACTGAGTCGTTTTCAATTTGCAATTACTATTTTTTATCACTTTTTATTTGTACCTTTGACAATCGGACTTGTTATTTTAGTAGCATGTATGGAAACTCAATACGCCCGCACATTGAATCCAACATACCGCAAAATGGCAAATTTCTGGGGTAAATTATTTACAATTAACTTTGTAATGGGGATTATAACCGGGATTACGATGGAATTCCAATTTGGAACAAACTGGTCTGAGTACTCCAAATATATGGGAGATATTTTCGGATCACCTCTCGCAATCGAAGCACTCGTTGCCTTCTTCTTAGAATCTACTTTCATGGGAATATGGTTATTCGGTAAAGACAAAATTTCACCAAAGTTCCGTGCCTTCTGTATGTGGATGGTTGCACTTGGAACAAATATTTCTGCCCTTTGGATTATTACAGCAAACGGCTTTATGCAAAATCCTGTTGGCTACGTAGTACGTAACGGCCGTGCTGAATTAAACGACTTCTGGGCACTTGTTACAAATCCATATGCTTGGAATATGTTCTTCCATACTGTAATCGGTTGTTATATCGTTGGTGCTTTCTTCGTTATGGCAATTAGTGCCTATCACTTACTACGTAAAAATGAAGTGGAATTCTTTAAAAAATCATTTAAGTTTGGTTTAATGTTAGGATTATTCGCTGCAACTGTTACACCATTTATGGGACATCAATCTGGTGTATCCGCAGCTAAATATCAACCAGCTAAAGGAGCTGCAATGGAAGCAGTTTGGGAAACTGGTAAAGGACAAGGCTTCTCAATTGTGCAAATTCCTGATGTGAAAAACGAAAAGAACTTTGAATTCCTTACTATTCCGAAACTAGGAAGCTTCTTCTATACAAACTCATTTGATGGCGAAATTGTTGGTTTAAAAGATATTCCGAAAGATGAACGCCCAAATGTTAACCTTGTGTATTATAGCTTCCGTTTAATGGTTGCACTTGGTATGTTCTTTATGGCATTAACTTGGTACGGCTTCTATTTAAACCGAAAAGGAAAACTAGAAAACTCAAACCGTTATTTAAAAATTACAATGTGGTCTGTCTTACTTCCATACATTGCGATTAATGCTGGCTGGGTTGTCGCTGAAGTAGGTCGCCAGCCGTGGACAGTATATAAACTCATGCGTACAGCAGAATCTGTGTCACCTATATCTGTTCCACAAATTTGGTTCTCATTAATTAGTTTAATATTGTTCTATACTCTACTCTTAATTGCAGACGTATACTTAATGCTAAAGTTCGCGAAAAAAGGACCTGCTGCATTAGAAGAACCTGCTACTGAAGGAGGTACAGCTCATGTCTCATGATATGCTTGCAGTCATCTGGTTCGGTTTATGGGGCGTAATTTGGACAGTTTACTTCATTCTTGACGGGTACGCACTTGGTAACGGGATGATTTTTCCATTCGTTGCGAAAGATCGACAAGAACGAAATCAATTACAAGAAGCAATTGGCCCATTCTGGGGCGGTAATGAAGTATGGTTAATTACAGCTGGTGGCGCAACATTTGCTGCCTTCCCAGTCACATATGCAAATATGTTTAGTTATCTATATACACCGTTATTCTTAGTATTACTTGCACTGTTTGCTCGTGCAGCTGGACTTGAATTCATGCATAAAGACGATTCACCAATTTGGCAAAAAACTTGTAAATGGGCATTTACAATTGGTAGTTTCCTAATCGCATTCTTATTCGGTGTTACATTCGCTAATCTATATTACGGACTACAAATCGGGAAAAACGGTTATGAAGGAAATTTACTTAGTTTATTAAACCATTATGGTATTTTAGGTGGCCTTTTCTTCACTGCTATATTCGTCGTATCTGGCGCCCTTTGGGTTATGATTAAGACGACTGGTGAAGTATCTGATCGCGCTTATAAAATCGCACGACCGTTTTCAATGGCAGCTGCTATCATTTTAGCTATTTTCTACGTAGCAACTGCCAATCGTACAAACCTATTCCAAAACTTTACGGAATATCCTGTGCTATTCATTCTTCCAGTACTTGCAATGTTAATGAGTGTACTCGCACTTATTATGGTGTACAAACATAAAATCGGTCTTGCATTCACATTCGTTTGCTTAACGATTGCAATGTTTATGACAACTGGCTTTGCAGGTATGTTCCCAAGAATGTTACCATCTCGTATTAACGATGCGTATAGTACAACGTTATACAACGCTGCTGGTAGTGAATTAAACTTAAAAATTATGTTCTTCGTTGCAATGGTCATGGTACCAATCGTTATTGGATATCAACTTTGGAGCTACAGTATCTTTAAAAATAAAATTCATAAAGACTCTGCTAAAGGATATCACTAAGATAAAAAAGACACTTCGTTTGAAGTGTCTTTTTTCATACGTATGATTTTCGATAAGATGTTATATTTCTAATCTAACAACTATGATATAGAAGAATCACTAACAGCTCACAGCTAAATTGTAGCACAGGGCAAATTCATCGTTTTATGCAATTTTGCATATTACACTATAAAGTAAATTGCATCCCTTGGTCATTCACATCATTATCCCCTACATCCGCTGTACTAACACCACTAAATGTTTGAACTTTTATTCCTGTATTCGATGATCCCGATCCATTATAAGCTTTCGTCTTTTCAATAGGCTGCACGTTATATTTATCCCCTAAATTAATCGTCCCATTGCAGTTTTCAATAATAACACCTTCCACAACTGCCGGCATTTTATCACCTACTTTCATTTCGTTACTTTTATTTTATGAAAACCGCCTACAAAAATAGCATGTTTCAATAAGAAAAAGCACTCAGGTTGAGTGCTTTTTCTTATTTACCGCTCTTCTCTCTCTCACAAGCAATTCCATCGCCATCACGATCTAAATGCTTTCCGTAGTACGGACTATCTCTTGTAATATCATAAAATCCAGCATCGTTTGCTTCTTTACAATTAGCAAAGCGCTTTGGTTCTTGATTTGCTCCTGGTCTTTCCTCATATGGTAATGTCGCATTATATAAGAACTGTACATATTGTTCACGAGTTACATTCATCTTAGGTGAAAACATATTATCGCCTGTTCCAGCAGCAATTTTATTAGATTGTACAGCACTAATCGCTTTATTCGACCATGATTTTCTATCTACATCTACAAATGTATGCTCTGATTTTTCCACTAATTTATATGCATTGGTTAACACTTGAGCCATTTCTTCACGAGTCAAAGAAGCTTTTGGTCTAAAGTTCCCTTTTTCATCTCCTGCAAAAATCCCCATTTCTGTTAATGCTAAAATTTCCTTTTTAAAACTTGTTGAATGCTCATTAATATCATTATACGGATTATTGTAATTCTCTTTCGATCCCGGCTTTAGTTGAAGATACATAAGTCTAGCAACTTGCTCACGAGTCACGTCATCGCCGAATCCAAAAATTCCATTTCCGTACCCACTAACAATATTTTTACTTGCTAAATCTAAAATTGCTTTATAGGACCAATGACCTGTTGGAACATCTTTAAAACTAATACTTGCCTGTGCCGTTCCAATAGACGTAAATGCAGTTGTTACGACAAGCGCACCTGTTAAAAATATTTTCTTTAACTTCATTTTAAAGTCTCCTTCTACTTTTCTTAATAACCATCTAACATAATAACAAATTATAAAAATACAATTTGTCATATCATGTCGAACACAAAAAGAATCCAGAAGGGTTCTTTTTTGCTAAGCATGAATGGCAATTTTGGAGACAGTTGACTTCTTCAAAAATTTATTAGGGGTAATATTTTGAAAAAGAAAGCCTTTCATATGTAGGTTACCACCACTGGAATATATAGTAAATTGATAATATTTATACGGAAGATTGCTAATGTTTAGTATAGATACTTTCTACTATATCAACAGTGAAAAGTATCTACATTAAGCAACAAAAAGGTGCCTGCACAGAAGACGCCTTTCATAAACAGACACTGTCAACTACCCCCACTGAGATGAAGCATTTCAGTGGGGGCTTGAGTTAGAATGCTAGGTCTTTTCGTCTATCGCTAGACAGTTTGACGCTCTAGCATTCATGCCATCTTACGGTAACACCCCAAGTAAGTTTTTGGTTGGTACTGACAACGAACGATTGTTTTCCCACTTGCACCACCCTTTCGAAAAAGAGCAGTTCTTCCTTGTAGAAGAAGCCACCACTCAGATGAATCCGGCGTGTGCTACAAGCCCCGACAAGTCGAGTACACATGGATGGTTGACACACCCACTAAGCTATGCGCGAAGCAACAGCCTTACGTTTTTGTACTTCTAATAGAATCGGTGTTTTCACTTTGAGATTGTCATCCAACTCTACAACTTTTGATTTTTCCAATGTATTCAGCGCACCATTAATATCAGCATGGATACATGCTCCTGCCTTACTTTGGTACAGACCACGAGTGAGTCGTTTACCACTAAAGCGATACTGCGTCCTATCATCCTTAGACCAAATAGGAATCGTATCTTTGTCTAGGAAACTGGCCTTTGAGGTATAGCTCTCTTCTTGTTTTAAAAATCGGATACCTTCTTTTATACATTTATTCTCAATCGCCGCAATCAGTTTATGAAATGGGATTTGAACAAACGTTTGATTATTCTTTTTCCCCATATCTGATTTTTGTTTCCAGCCAGCGTTATAGCCTACGACAACTGTATCTACGCTAAATGCTTTCATTTTTTTGAACAACAAGCCTATTGTTTGTGAAAGGTAACCATTTATTTGTCGTTCTCGTTTATGCCAAAGTGCGGCCATTTTATTCGTTACAATTCGTTTAGAAAGTCCGTTTCCCACATTTTTCAGTTGGAGATTACGTATCATTTTGTTGAAGTACTGGTTAATGGATTTTAGTTTTTTTCCATCAATTAAAAATGCATCACCTGTATTTGTCACGCAACTTACTAATCTATCTACACCTAAATCGCAACTCAAAGCGTTACTAGTGGTCGTGGATTGCTTCTTCATTTGAGAAACGTGCATTTCATATGTGTAATGCACCTCAAAGAACCGACCTTTTTGCTTCGGTACAATCTCAATGTAGGAGATTTTTTTATTTCTTAAGTTTTTAGGCATACGTATTTTAATAGAACCGAATTTTTTCCTGAATGCCACACTCATCGGAATGATCCAATATCCGTTATCATTCACTTTTGGAACTTGATAGATTTCAATGATTCGTTTGTCCGTTGAACGAGAATAGTTCGGAAACTTAGGACGCCCTGTGAAGGTTTCGGGATTTTTCTTCCACTGTTCCAATGCTTTAAAAAAGCTCTTCACTTCTGTAAATAAGGCTCTACGAATCGCTTGAACCGAGTTTGATTGAATGCCCCAGTAGTTCATATCAGCTTGCATGGCAGTGTCCACTTCTTTGACAGTAGCCATCTTTTTATTGTTCAAGTAACTTTGTTTAATCGTGTACAACCCAACATTTCGCAACGCTTTTGAACTATGTGACATGCGTTGTAGTAAGCGGAATTCTTTAGCTGTGAGACAAGCTCGTCCGATATGCTGTTTCTGAGTGAATCGTTGCATGTTTTCCCTTTTCTTTTGTTTACGTAATACTTTCACCGCTTTCTTTCTAGCCATTGTTTTCACCACCTTTCTTAGAGGGATTATTAAAATTATTTTTGACAAATTAATATTTAGAAAGAAATGGAACAAGAACATGTTCTTCATCATAATTCCTTTTGGAACAAGTAGCTGAATGATAATCATTATCCAATTTCGTTGTCTTACAATCTATTCCCTCCTTATCTACGCAGATTATATCGTAAGAAAAAAAGAAACAAATATTCGCCCCCCAAAAATTATTATGAACGAAACAAAAGAGTTCAGCCTACCTTCTGACCGCAATTCATCTCCACCTGAATTGTTGGGGTTCACCCGTAACACAAATCAGATGGAGTCTTCTTGCTGAAAGAGATAAATATAATATGCATAATTACATACAAAAAGAAAAGACACTCTACCGAGTGCCTTTTCAACCATTTTACTTTTAATATATCACCCTGAATGTGCTTGATTCAGAAAACTCAAAATCCTTTTTCTTTCATTTTCACTTATAAAATCATGTAATATAAAAGGTATGTCAAATTCTTATACAAGTTGAGGTGTACTATATTTATGATGTATTTCGGAATTATTCCTCTTATATTGTTTATTATTTTTCTTATCTCGTATTTAAAAGATCCGCGAAAAATAATAAACGGCTTTTTATTTAATACTTTTATCTGTTTTTTCCTTCTTTTTTGCGTGATCGCATCTTTGAACTCAGATAGTGTTGTCCTGCGCTACATTATATTTTTACCTTTTTTAGCACTCCTCTTTATGCTTACTTTCGGTACTATCGCTTTAATGTTTGGACTATTTCTGAATGCTAGAATTTTAATGAAGCGAGAAGGAAGACGTTTCACAAACTCTTTAACTTTAATTGCTGCTTTAGGGATGTTATTCTTTATGTTACTCCCTATTATAAATCCAGCAAGTTTGGTTTCATCGCATTTAGAGCCTATTTTTGCAGCTATTTCTCTTATAAGCGTATATTTCTTTATACACTTATCTAACTTCTTAAGCGCATATTTTTTATACCAATTCAATAGACCAAGACGTAATCAAGATTTCATCATCGTTCTAGGCAGTGGCTTAATTAATGATAAAGTACCACCTTTACTTGCAAGTCGTATTAATAAAGCGATCGACTTTTACTGGAAACAAGCAGCTGTGAATACACCACCAACAATTATATTCTCTGGTGGACAAGGTCCAGATGAAGGTCTTCCAGAAGCGGAAGCAATGCAAAATTACGCTATTGAAAAGGGAATTCCAATTGAACATACAGTGCAGGAAAATCGCTCTGTCAACACATATCAAAACATGGCGTTCTCTAAAGAAATTATGGATTCGTTAAAACCAGAAGGTAAGTATAGAAGTATTTTTACAACGAATAATTTCCATCTTTTCCGCGCTGGCATATATGCAAAACAAGCTGGCCTTAATAGCCAAGGAATCGGGTCAAAAACAGCCTTTTACTATTGGCCTAATGCAATGATTCGCGAATATGTCGCAATCGTCGTTATGGGACGTAAGCGCCATATGAAAGTATGTGGAACGATTTTAGGCTTCGCTTTATTCCTAACAGGCATGAGTTTTATATTTTCTTAACAACATCCCATCCTTTTTAAGGATGGGATTTCTTATACTCATTTCAAATTTTTTTAAGACAATACGGTGATACTATTCCCTGCATACATCCATTAAAGGAGAATTTTTTCAGATAAAATGTTAAAATGGAATTTAGGTGTGAATTACGTAACAAATAAGAAACTAGTTTGAAACGAGGAAATTACATGGAGAAAATTATCAAAAACAAGCCCAATAAGCTAAAAATTGCTTCAAAAGCTTTGATGATTATTATTGGGGCATTCATCACAGCGTACGGATTAGAAGCAGTATTAATTCCAAATAACGTATCAGACGGTGGTGTAACTGGTTTAAGTATCGTTAGTTCAAGATTATTTGGATTGCCATTAGGAGCTCTAATCGCAGTTATTAACATTCCTTTCGTTTGGTTAGGATATAAGCAAATCGGTAAAAGCTTTGCAATCTATTCCATTATCGGGATTGCTTCATTAGCAATCGGTACCGTTGTCATGCATGGTATACCAACTATTATTGAAGGCGATACATTATTAGTTACAGTTGTTGGTGGTATTATTATCGGTTTTGGTATGGGACTAGCATTACGTAACGGCGGCGCATTAGATGGAATCGATATGCTAGCTGTATTACTTTCTCGTAAATTACCATTTGGAACGAGTGACCTTATTTTATTCTTAAACATGTTCGTATTTATTTTCGTATCAACAGTATTCGGTCTTCAAGGCGCTATCCTTTCGGCAATTGCTTACTTTATTGCTTCGAAAGTGATTCATATCGTTGAAGTTGGTTTAAGTGGTTCGAAAACATTCAAGATCATCACAAAAGAGCCTGAATTAATGGTAGAAACCATCCGCGATCGTTTAGGGCGAAGCGCAACATACAATGAAGTTTATGGTGGTTATTCAAAAGAGAAATTCAAAGAAATTTCTTGTGTAATTAACCGTTTAGAAGAAAGTAAAATGAAAGACCTGATTAATGAAATCGATCCTAATGCCTTTATTACAGTTTATGACGTAGCAGAAGTAAAAGGCGGTAATTTCAAGAAACGCGATATTCATTAATCGTTATGCAAAAAAAGAGGCAGTCCCAAAATGTTGGGACTGCCTCTTTTTTTTATTAAGTTGCGGTCGATATATTTCAATAATCGCTAATATATTTTAAGTTGTGATCGATATATTCCGATAATCGCTGATATACTTTTACTCTCCCCACCGACTCCCCCGTTTAATCCACGCTACGTATTTTTGAAAGGCGGGCACTTCATGTTGAAAGCGAAGCGGAACATATAGAAAGAGAGTACATGTACATAATATCCATAGAATACCTACTACAAAGTGAAATCTCATCGTTGTACTTATAAACAAACTCACGAATAATACGAGGAACATAATTACACTAAATCTTTTATACATAGTCATAACAATCTCCTCCTTATAACTTAATTGTACCAGTTACAAGGAATTATTTTCCATAACAAAAAAAAGACCGAAAAGTAAATCCCACTTCTCGGTCTCTATACTATCTTCTCTTCGTAATTTTCCCTGAACCACCAACCCTCGTTTTCGGAGGAGATGTATTCCTTGGCGGGGTTTTAATAGATGATTTCGGCTTCACATCTGATCCGCTCGAACCACCTGGTGTTTTCGTTATTTTCCCTTTGCTTCCAGTAGAAGGCGGAGGCGTATTATTTCCTTTTTTCGTAATACTTCCTGTATCTCCTACAGAAGATTTCGAATCTACATTATCGCCTCGCTTAATGATAGACCCTTTCCCTTCCTTCGTAATTGGAGGTGGGTTTTTCTTTTCTTCTTTCGTAGGCGGTCTTTCTGGCGTAACTGGTTTATGATTTTGTCTGTCATTATATCCGCGATAATCACCATATGATGATTTTTTCGAACCGAATATATCGTTTAATATACTCCCCATAATATATCCTTGCAGGAAGGATGGTTGGTAATTTTGACGGACAAACTCTTCATTACTTACTTCAATTAACGTATCAGATGGTTTCTCTTTATCCTTTTGAAGGTTATACATTTTATCAGAATAAACGAGAAACATTTGATTTTCGTCTTCTTTAGACGCTTGCTTCGGTTTCCTTTCGGCTATAAGTTCCTTCGCGACTTCAGGAACTGACCGATTGGCGGCCCTATACACGTAAGATTCTTGTTTACCTTCTTTTGCGACAGACTCAAGTGGATAGCGGTCTTGAATCGATTTTGTCTGCCCGCCTTGACAACCTGATAAGGCATAGCCAGCAACAACAAGTAATGTAACGATAGCAAGTATAGGGATCACAAATGATTTAATCATGGTAAACAATCGGTTTGACATGATTACGCCCCCTTACGTTGCTCTTATAATTTGTACATCAGCAGGAATGATTGCTTCTCCCTCATACATCATTGTGCGACCATTTTGCCATTCAATACGTAATAACTTTCGATTATCAGATTGGAATTCCCATACGTACTGTTCCTCTGAAGCTGAAAATGGTGTTTTCCCCATCACAACAACACGTCCGTTATATTGCTCTTCCATATGGTACTCTGTATCATCCATTTCAATTGTCGTCGGAATCTCATCAATTGAATCTAAACGACCATCAATTGGTGTATATAATTTGTAATATGTATTTTCACGATCTTCAATTTTTAAATAACGAATATCTTTCCCGTCTTGCAACGTTAAAACAATTTCCTTGCGAGAATGCATACTCGTTTTCCCAGTTAATTCGTACATGACTAATGAAACTTCAATCATATCACCAGGAGCTAACGTTAAAAGACTCTTTTCTGGCTTCGGTGGCTCTGGACTTTTCATTATATTTTTAATACGTTTAAATAAACTCATGATCTACCCCTCCCTTTCTCTTTATAAACAAGCACCTAAAATAAGTGCACCAACAATATGTAATGATCCAGCTAACATTGCATGCGCAACACTGCCTTCTTTCGTACCTTCTTCTAAATCAAGACCAGACATTTTCTTTAATACGAATTCGATGAACATTTCTACCACTAATAAAATAACGAAAGAAACTGCTGAAGCAAGAAGTGCTTGCCATAAATCATTTGCTTTCGTAATCGATTGGGATAAAATGTATCCTTGTGCGAATAATTTCATAACGAAACGAGTTGTTACAGCCGTATTCCCATTTTTAATCTCTTTTAAGTCATTGTATTTAGTAAAAATTGAATCAACCCACATAATTGCAAATAAAAGTACTGCACTCGCTCCAGTCCATACAAGCATAGCTAATACATTTGTCCATGTCATTGCAAAACCTCCTCTAAATATAAAGTGAAACTTTAATCAGTGGGGAGTTGTTCATTCCCCGCTAATTATTAGTCCCCACCTCTTTGCTTTCAAAAAATATAAAGGTGGGAGTCTTACTGCCCGCAAATAGCTGGGTAATAGAAAACCGACATGAATGTATTTAGACATGTCGGTTCATTTGTCTCTATTCTATATTATTTCTCATACTGCTTCATAATACGAGCTAATTCATCGTCAACAGCAGAATTTTTGTTTAAGCTTGCGAATTCATCATCTAATGATTTTTCTTTTTTGTACACTTCACCACTTGCTTCTGCTTCAGCCTCTAATTGAAGAGCTTTCTCTTCCATACGGCTTAAACCAGCTTTTGCTGAATTTGAATCAAATCCAGACATCGCCTGATTAATATTCTTTTGTGCTTTCGCTGCATTTACACGCGCTACAAGTGTTTCACGTTTATTTTTCAGCTCAGTTAATTGCTTACGCATTTCTTCTAACTTCGCACGAAGATTATCCGCAGCTGCTTTGTTTTGCTCATAGCTTGCTTTATACTCATTCATCTTTTGCTCTGCATTTTGTTTTTCTTCTAAAGCACGGCGCGCAAGATCTAGGTTGCTAGCTTGAACAGCCATATGAGCTTGCTCTTCACGTTTTTTCACAAGTGCCTCTTGCTCTTCAAATAACAATTTAAATTTCTTTTCAAGCGCGATTTGAGCTGCTACACTTTTCTCAGCTTCTTGTACATCCGCTTGCATATCACGTAAATATTGATCCGTCATCTTAACTGGATCTTCCGCTTTTTCAATTAATGAATACACATTTGACATTGTTAAATCTCGTAATCGTTTAAATACAGACATCCAAATTCCTCCTATGATATACCTCATATTTCAAATTCACTACTTGGAAAACTTAAAAATCTCCCTTTACAGTAAAGAATATTCATTTTTACAGCCTATGTGTTTATTATAACAAAACAAAGATGCCCTTACATGTTATTTCCAAAATACATCCAATATAATATGACATTCCAAATACAATATTGTTTTCCTAATATATTCTCATTATTTCTCCTTAGAATTAACTTATTTTTACGTACTTTCACTAAATTACATTATTGTAATGTTACTGTAAGCTAACTCGATAGTTACGTCTCCATATTTCTTATACACTAATACCAGAAGCAACAAACAAGCTTCTTCACATGTAAGCACTAATACAAAAATTGTATTTACTATAAAACAGATAAAAGGAGAAATCATCATGAAAAAATTAGTAGGAATCGGATTAGCAGCAGCAATTTCACTTGGAGCATTATCAGGTTGTTCATTATTAGGCGAGAAAGCAAATGGCTTTGTATTATACGGAACGGAAGAACAGGTTCAACAAATTACAGATAAAAATAAAAAAGAAGTAAAAGAAAAAGACTTCTATAAAATGAAACTTACAACGTTAGAAGATAAAAAAGTTCTTGTAATGGATAAGAAAACTGGTGAGGAATTGGTGAAAAAAGAATTACTTAGCACAGTTGATGCAAAAGACGACACAAAACCACTTGATAAGTTACCAGCTGTAACAACAGAACAAGGTGTATTATTCGCAAAAGAAAAAGTAGAAAATGCTACACTTGATGGTGCTAAATTAAAATATGAAGGCAATACAATTATCGGTAGTGGCCGTGCATATGCAGATATGTTCGCAATTGTTGATGATGCAACTTACGGAAATATAAAAGGTGATGAAAAATCTGTAGGTGTATTAAAATTCGATAAGGATCCAAGTAAAGAATTCCCTGGAAAAAATGGTGTAGAATCATCACAACTTGTAAAAATTAAGAAGTAATAAAAAAAGCTTTGCGAAATTCGCAAAGCTTTTTATTTATGAGCGATTTGCTCCATATCTGGACTACAAGTTTGCGACTGACATGACTTATTTAAAGAACATGCCGCGCATTTTCCTTTTTTACTTCTCTTTACAAAATTAAATAACGTGTATGCTGCATAACCAAAAATGATAGCTCCAATTATAATATTGACCATCATCAGAATACATCTCCTTCTAGAATCCGAGTAAAGATCCAACTTGGTATATAATAAGCGTTAATACATAAGCAACAACAAGCGGATAAACGACTGAGAAAATCGTCCATTTCGCTGATCCTGTTTCACGTTTAATAACAGCTACCGTCGCTAAACATGGAACGTATAATAAAATAAAGAACATAAATGCATAAGCTGATAATGCTGTATAATGTGCTCCCATTACGTTTCCAAGCACATCTTCTTTAACTGCATAAATAATTGCCATTGTAGAAACGACAACTTCTTTCGCTAAAAATCCTGTTAAAAGGGATGCCGCAGCTTGCCACGTTCCAAAGCCGAGCGGTGCAAATAATGGTGCGATAAATCCACCAATCATCGCTAAGTAGCTATCTCCCATATCAACGCCAAATCCTGATGGACCTGCATAGTTTAATAACCAAATAACAACCGAACCACCAAAGATGAATGTACCAGCTTTACGAACAAATCCTTTCCCTTTCTCCCACGTGCTTAGCCATAATGTTTTTGCTTGTGGCACACGGTAAGGCGGTAATTCAATTACGAAAATAGACTTTTCTGCTTTCAAAATCGTAAGAGACATAATTTTTGTAACGAGTAATGCCAGAACAATACCTGCGACATATAAAGAAAATACAACAGTCGCCTGACTATTAGGGAAGAATACGCCCGCAAATAATGCATATACAGGTAAACGTGCTGAACAAGACATAAATGGTGTTACTAAAATGGTAAGTAAACGTTCTTTCTCCTGTTCAATCGTTCTCGCCGCCATAATTCCTGGAACGTTACATCCAAAACCGATAATCATCGGAATAAAAGCTTTACCGTTTAAGCCAAAGAACTCCATAATTCTATCCATAACAACTGCAATTCGCGCCATATATCCTGAGTCTTCTAATAATGAAATGAAAAAGAATAGTGCAAAGATTTGTGGTACGAATACTAATACAGCACCAACACCGGCAATAATACCTTCTGTAACGAGTGCTTGAATAAAATCAGAAGCTCCAATACTTGTAAGTCCAGCTGTTACCCAATCCGTAAGCTGTCCACCAAAAAATCCATCTAACATATCAGATAACGGTGTCCCAATCCACGTAAACGTAACCTGAAAAATAAAAAACATAACTGCTAAAAAGATTGGAAGTCCTAAAATTTTATGCGTAATTAATCTATCAATTTTTTCCGAAAAAGGAATTTTCCCTTCTTTCTCATGCTTCATAACATTTGTTTTTAACTTTTCAATATACGCTTCACGAGTTTTGTAAATGTGCTCTTCTAACGTACAATCAAGTTTTCCTTCTAAGCGAGATCGAATGGCTATGAGTTCCTTATAAATTGGTAGTGCTTTCATTTCTTTTTCTACTACTTCGTTATTGCTTAGAAATTGAAGGGCTAACCATCTTGGATGCTTGTAATTCACTGTCTCTAAAAGAGCAATTACTTCTCCAATCCCTTCATCCATTTGTACACCATATGAAATAAGGAATGGCTTTTTCTCTTTTTTGTCATTTTCTTTAAGCGTCGTAAGTAATTCTTCACAGCCTTTGCCACTTCTTGCAACGACAGGAACGACTGTTACACCTAATAGTTCTGATAACCGCTTTACATTAATGGCAATTCCTCTTTGCTTCGCCACATCAACCATATTTAGACCAATTGAAACTGGCTTGCCAAATTCAAGTAATTGCAACGTTAAATGCATATTTCGTTCAAACTGCGAAGAATCCACGATATTTAACATATGATTAAATTCTTCTGTTAGTAGAAAGTTTGTTACAACACCTTCATCACGTGAAACTGGATTTAAATCATAGACGCCTGGTAAATCAATTAATGTTCCTTGCTTATCTTTTAATTTACCAACCTTCTTTTCTACTGTTACACCGCTCCAGTTTCCTACATACTCATAAGAACCAGTAAGTGCATTAAATAATGATGTTTTCCCTGTATTCGGATTCCCTAGCAAAGCTACCTTATTCACGCTAATTCCACCTTTATCATTTTCGCGTCACAATGACGAATGCTAATTAACTGTCCACGACACTCCAATGTACAAGGACCTTTGAACATCGCTTTCTGCTTCATGCGAAGTTCGCTTCCTTCAGAAAGACCGAAAGCAGCCAGTCTTCTCTTTAGTAACTGATCTAACGACTGAATACTTTTTACTAACACTCTCTCACCAATTTTAATATCTACTAAGCTCATAAACTTCCCCCTCAGAAGAGAATGATAATTATTTTCAAGAAAATTATAGCATACTCTATTTCATTTGGACTATATCTTTTCGCTTCATATTTATTAACATTTCAATACAATTCTATTTCAATCATTGTCATACTTGATTCATTTGCCATTCTCATCCATTTCGCTTACAATAAACAATAGCAAATAAAGAATCTCGTTATCACAGGGGGAGCCATGCCGCTGAGAGGGAACACTTCGTTCCGACCCTTCGAACCTGTTAGTTAATGCTAACGCAGGGATTGTGCAAACGTCCGAAATACATACCTCTTTTTTATTTACGTATTTCGTATCCTCCTATGATAATGTTCTTTTTTGTACAACTTGGATTTAGGGGGAGACAACATGCGTAACACCAATTTACAAGCGATGATCGAATCTGCTATTCTTGCAGCCTTCGCCATGATTATCGACATTTTACCATTATCACTTAAACTTCCAACAGGCGGTTCCATTTCATTTGCTATGATTCCTATTTTTATTATTGCATATCGCTGGGGCTTTAAATCTGCTTTCTTAGGTGGATTAATTTGGGGATTATTACAAATTGTTGTAGGTGATGCTTACATTTTAACACCTGTTCAAGCATTCATTGAGTACTTCGTTGCCTTTGCTTTTATTGGATTTGCTGGACTCTTTTATAAGCAAATTCAGCAGACCTTAATTAACGGCGAAAGAAAGAAAACAATTTCCTATATTATCCTCGCTACATTTATCGGTAGTCTAGCTCGCTATTTCTGTCACTTTATCGCTGGTATTATTTTCTGGGGACAATATGCACCGAAAGGTCAATCAGCTGTGCTATATTCATTAATTGTAAACGGTAGTACAATGCTTTGTTCTTTCGCATTATGCACAATATTACTATTCCTTTTATTTAAAACTTCACCACGCTTATTCAAGAGCATCAATGCTTATCAAATAAATTCAAACAAAAAGAGCGCTTCATGAGCGCTCTTTTTTTCATATCGTAATATCAATTAAAAAAACAATAAATGCACAAAAGAAAATAAATACTATTATACTTAGCCAATTGCTATGCACGGTTCATCGACTCCTTACATAACCTCATTTTCTAATCAGATTATATCGTTTGAAAATAAAGATTAGGTAAAGATAATATGAAAATAAATTAAAAAAGCGTAGATTATATTATCTACGTTTTTTTCTGTAAATAAAAGTAAAATGACACACCATCTTCTGTATTCTTTACTCCATATTCAGCATCGTGCAGTTCTAAAATATTCTTTGAAATAGCAAGACCAAGCCCCGTTCCACCTTGTGAACGCTGGCGAGCTGCATCCACGCGATAAAAACGATCCCAAATTTTATCTAATTGCTCTTCTTCAATGTGAGTACCTTTATTTTCAATACATACTTTTATACGATCTTTTTCATCTATTGTAGAAATAATAATCTCTTCTTTATTTGGTGTATAACGTATAGCATTCGTAATGAAGTTCACGATGACTTGTTCAATCCGTCCTTGATTTGCGACTACTTCAAATGGACCTATATTTTTATGAACACGAAGTTCTTTTTTCTCTATTTCCACAGAAAGGTGTTCACATATATCTTCAATTATCGAATCAATATAAAATAAATTCTTTTTCATTTTATATGTGCCTGACTCAAATTTAGCTAACTCAAGCATATCTAAAATTAACGTATCCATTTTGTCTACTTCTCGTTCCATCGCTTGAAAATAGTATTCTTTTTTATGTTCGGCTACCCCGTCTTTCAAAATAGAAATACAGCTTTTCATAATACTCAGTGGTGTTTTTAATTCATGTGAAACACCTGAAATGAATTCTTTTCGCGTCTTTTCTAGCTTTCTTTCCTTTTCAATATCTTGTTCTAGCTGCCCAATATGCGAATGGAGTTTATTTGATAGTACATTAATATTTTTCGATAAATCCCCAATTTCATCTTTTGAAGTAATCGGTATTTGTTCTGTGAAATCTAAATGCGCTATTTTCTTCGTTGTATCATTTATTTTTAATAACGGTTTTGCAATTTGTTTTGAATAATAAAATGCAGCTAGAAAAATGAGAACGACTACAAATGCAATGATGTAGATGTAATAATCTTGTACCATTTGTACCGCTTCATCTACAGGCTGTAAGGAAGCCATCGCATATATATATGTTACGGATCCGTCTTTTTCTTTTATTGGTTTGATTAATAATTTATATTTTATATCATTTTTTTCATAGTCCATTGTCTTTGTTGAATACTCTATTTGCTTACTCTCTTTTAGTACTACATCCGTTTGAAATTCTTTTATACTATCCAAAAATAAAGTGTTTTTATAAATTGGATTTACGGGACCTTTTACATCAGGGAATTGTACTTTCGTAACACGCCCTCTTATGTAAACATCTGGTTCTTGGGCAGGTTGCTCCTGAACAGCCGGCTTCTTTTCCTTAACAAATTGTTCCCCAGCTGCTTTCTTTTTCTCCTCATTTAATTTACTCATTTTCTCCTTAAATGCTTTTTCTAACGGTTTATTAGATCCACTTAAATTTTGTTTGCCTAACGCGAAAGAGAACGGAATAAAACTATCATCTTCTTCCACGCCAGAAAAATAAATTTCTTGGCCTAAAAACGGATCTGATGATTTATTATCAATCTCTTCTATATTGACAAGATTGTATAAAGGAATTTTGAATATTTGTTGTCCAAAGCTCTTCTGTTGCTTACGGTCGATTGTTACCTCAAAATAAAAATCATCCGCATGCTTTAAATTCCCATTCTGATCTAATGTCGTAATCCACGTATTATTTTCTCTTAAAAAGTCTTGCTCTAGCTTTTGAATTCCTTCTGCATTTCCGGCTTCCTTTAAATAATTCTGTTCAAAGGAATTTAAATTCACTTTAATATCTTCCACTTTTCGATTCGCATAATATTGCTTAAAAAATATCGTTTGTCCAATAAATATCGTCGCTAAAATTAACATGCATAATGCTGTTGTGAGAGTAAATAATTTCAGTACAATCCCTTTTCTCATACATTTCCCTCAAATTTATAACCAGTTCGCACTACAGTTGTAATGTACTTTGCTTTTTCTCCTAATTTATTTCGCAAATTACGAATATGGCTATTAACCGTTCGATCGTCACCAGCAAATTCATATCCCCAAATTCTTGAAATGAGTTGCTCTCGTGTTAAAACAATCCCTTGGTTTTTCATGAAATACGCTAATATTTCAAATTCAGTATGTGTTAAATTAATATCTGCCTTATCTACCGTAACAGTACGTGATGGTAGATGAACGTGAATACCATTGATTGATAACGTATCATATTCATTCTCTAAAAGTTGTTTTGTCACTTTTCTACTTTCTAACAATCGTTTCGCTCTTGCTAATAAAATTGGTGGACTATATGGTTTCGTCACATAATCATCTGCTCCAAGTTCAAATCCAAGTAACGTATCATCTTCATCAACACGTGCCGTCAGCATAATAATCGGAACCTCGGATGTCTTACGGATTCTTCGGCAAACGGACCATCCATCGAGCTCCGGTAACATAATATCTAGAATAACTAAATCGACCTCTTCTTCTTCAAATACAACTAAAACTTCTTTCCCATCCCTTGCTTCAAACACTACATATTGTTCACTCAAAAAATAATCTTTTAATATTTCACGCAAAATATCTTCATCTTCCACAATTAAAATATTCTTTGACATAACTTATGTATCCCCCTCCCGCTTTCAGAAACTACAATTTCATTTTGAATAACTAGCAGTTAATTTCGCCTCGATAATATATCTATCTGGTGCATTCCCTATATAATCAAATGGATAGCAGGTTGTCAGTGTTAATATTGGTTCTTCTTTTTTTATAATAACAGTGCGATCATCCGCATGGGTAATCCATATTTTTTGAATTTCATATGTGTAAATTTTATTATCATACTCTAAAACAAGAGTGTCTTTTTCTTTTAACTCTCCCAAATCTGTAAATACAGTATCCCGGTGCCCACTTAGTACAGTATGTCCCCCTCCAGATGGCGTTGTCGTTAAATCACTAACAAACATACCAACTCCTTTTTTCAGCGTTGCATCATCCGCTCCCCAATATATAGAAAACTTCTTTTTTATTTTCGGTATATTTAACATTGCTACCTTTTCTCCTTCTTTATGCTCTGTTTGAGAAGAAGGCACTTGAGAAGTTACGGGGGTTTCACGTGAAAGTTGATCATGTTGTATATTGTTAAAGCTCTTTATTTCTTCTTTCGTTAGTTGTTGAGCAGCGCTTTTTCCTTTATACCATTCCATAGCATAATATGATCCCATAAATAGTCCTATAGCCATCAATATGATACCGATATAATTGAGTAACTTCATATTTCATCCCTCCATGCCAAAAATGGTAGGAATAACCTACCATTTTTAATATATGAAATTATCCCATTCTTTATAGAACAATATTTTATTTACGCCTTAACTTTATTGCGACGATTCCAACTAAATAATGTACCTATTGCCACAAGAGAGGCACTTAAACCCATCATTGCGACATTATTTGATGCTGTGTTTGGTAATTTTTCACCTTGTACAGCTGGCTTCGCTACCTCTTTTTTCGCTGTAGCATTTTTTTGCTGTTCCTTAATTGCGGCTTCTTTTTTTGCCATATCACTTTTTTCTTGTACTTGCGCCGCTTGCTTTTTCGCTACATCATTTTTTTGCTGTTCCTTAATCGCAGCTTCTTTTTTCGCTTTATCTTGTTGCATTTGCGTTGCTTCTTCCTTTGTTACTGTTCCAGTATCCGCGCTTGCTACTGAAGAATATCCTACTGTTAAAAGTGCCATTGCACAGATTGGTAATAGTTTCTTTTTCATTTTATTTCTCTCCTTTTATACGTTTTACATCACTTCGCATCGGATGTATCACTAGAATAAACAAGAGATATAAATATAAGATGCAGATGAAATATATTTCATCTAAAGATTTCATTGTAGAAAAAAGGTTATCCGAAATAATTTTCGGATAACCTTTTAAAGTTAATCTACACTTAAAGCTTTCTTGCCCATTTGATTATAGATACTTGCAAACCGGCTCTTACTCACTTTTACATTTTTCGTCCCATAAAACGGATCATTATAATATACGTAATTATCATCCACACCTGTTAAAACAACCGCATGCGTATTCATTCTTGCATAAATTGTTTTTCCACCTGGTGTTTTCCACGTTGTAATTGGTCTTGGGTTATTTAAAGCGACAGTTACCCATGTCACTACTGGTTTCCCATTTCTTACATAGTCTTCTAAAACAGAAAGATCATTTCCTGTTAAGTTCGTTCCTCTTGTATATTTATCTAACAATCGTTTTAGTGGTTCTGGATTAATAGAATACCCCGGTGTATTACCTGTTACATCACCTACAAATCCTACATCTGGATCTCCCCAAATTTGTGATGGCGTTTTATAATTTTTTAACTTCGTTTGATCAAACGGCATTTCAAACGCAAACATCACTTTATTTAACGAGCGACCAATTTGATGTTCTACAAGCATTTGTAAAGAAACGACTTCACATCCATTATTCAATTCTGGGAATTGATATAGTGACGGTACGTTTAATATTACTTGACTACGATTAACATTTCCTTCATTAACCCACTTTAATCCATTACTAGTTTGAATTTGAATCCAGCCACCATCTCTTTCACCATAAACCTCTACTGTCTGCGGTGCATACTTTCCTGATACACGAGATATAAAGCTTGGGCTATCATACGCAAAGAATACTTTAGATAAATATTTCGCT
Organism: Bacillus sp. SH5-2; assembly: GCF_008368905.1. Taxonomy (NCBI): domain Bacteria; kingdom Bacillati; phylum Bacillota; class Bacilli; order Caryophanales; family Bacillaceae; genus Bacillus; species Bacillus sp. SH5-2. The sequence continues at coordinate 75,086 of NZ_QOSD01000022.1, read as the reverse complement.
TCTTTTTTTGTATCTAACCACTGATAACCTGCATATGTACGTATACGAAGCCACGTTCCTCTTTCCTCTACAACAGTTACTGCTTGAGGCCCATAATAGCCTAATATATTTGCAGATCGGGCAGGGGCATCATAAGTAGTAAAGTCTCTATCAATCTGTACTTTCTTGTCTATTAAACATACCCATTTATAACCTAAACCAGTATAAATTTTAATCCAATTGCCTTCTCGCTCTTCAACAACTGTTACTATTTGCGGAGCATACTCACTTGAAATACCAGAAGATAAGGATGCCTCATTGTATGTCAAAAAGTTATTATTCATATTTATTTTCTTTTCAACTAAACAAACCCACTTAAAACCTGCTTCCGTATGAATTCTAATCCATCCGTCTTCTCGTTCCTCATACACTGTTACTTCCCTAGGTCCATATTCCTTTGAAATTCCAGATGATAAAGATGGTCCATTATACGTAAAGAATTTTTTCGAAATGTTTATCTTTTTTACCTTCACTTCATTGTCTTTAGACTTATCTGTAACCGCGACGAGCTGTGCTGCCTCTGCACGCGTAATGGATCTATCCGGTTGCCAATGTTCTCCATCAACACCACTGGATATGCCCATGCCTACTAAAATATTAATAAATTTCTCACCCCAATGATCTTTCACATCAGCAAATAATGTTGGTAATTCTTCATTAACCTTTTTGTCTAATTGATAAGCTTGGACCAACATCGCTGCCATAGCAGCTCTTGTCATTTGACCATTCGGATTAAATTTCCCATTTCCTTCACCTTTAATGACACCTGCTTTTTCCACCGCAGCAATATAAGAAGTTGCCCAATGGTCTTGAGAGTCTGTAAAAGTTGGCTTTTCACCTTCTTTAACTTCTAATCCTAAAATTTTCGCCATAATTGTAGCTGCTTCAGCTCTACTTAATACTTTGTTTGATGCAAACGTTCCATCCGGCATCCCAGAAATCACCTGTTTATGAACTAAATAATAAACAGACTCTTCCGCCCAATTTGGAACATCAGGAAACGATTGCGGCGCTGTTTGCATTGTAATAGTAGCTTGTTTTACTTCTGCTTCTCTCTTTTCCTGTTCTTCTTTTTGCTTCAATTCAAATTCTTGTTTTGCCTGTTCTTCTTTTTGTTTTAATTCAAGTTCTTGTTTTGCCTGTTCCTCTTTTTGTTTTAATTCAAGTTCTTGTTTTGCTTGTTCCTCTTTTTGTTTTAATTCAAGCTCTTGTTTTGCCTGCTCTTCTTTCTGCGTTAGCTCAAGCTCTTGTTTCGTTTTCTGCTCCAATTCTAGCTGTTGCTTCTTCAATTCTTCCTGCTGTTTTCGTAATTCCTCTTGTTGCTTCTTTAGCTCTTCTTTCTTTTTTTGTTCTTCTAATTCTTCAAGAGTTTTTTCTTCTTGGCTATTGTTTTCTTTTATTTCTAATGCATTCTTCTCTTCAAGTTCTTCTTGTTTTTTTAATTCAGCAGCTTTTTTCTCTTCATTGTTATCCTTCACTTGTAACGGGTTCTTCCCTTCAAGTTCTGCTTGCTGCTTTTTCAATTCCTCTAATTCCTGCTGTACTTCTTCCAGTTGTACTTTATGTTCACCATCTTGTTTCAGTAACTCGTCTTTTTTCTGTTTTAATTCATCTACCTTAACAAATAATTCTTCCTGCTGTTTTAAAATTTCTTCTCTTTTTTCTAATTCTATTTGTCGTTCTTTTACAGCTTCTAATTGTTTTTGCAGTTCGCTTTTCTCATTGCTCTGTATGTGTGGTAAAGCTTCTATACTATTTCTCGTTTTATTTTCAATTTCCGCTAGTGAACTAGAAGGAAATGTTAATAGATTTGTCGCTAACAGACTCGCTACTGCAATTACACTATACTTTTTCATCATACACGCACCTCTTTGAATTTTATTACGATCATACTTCCTAACAATATGTAAAATGTAAGATTCCTCCATAATCATAACAAATTTTTCCTCAGACAAAAGGATTTTTACAAAAAAAGAAAAAGAGCACTGTATGATACAATGCTCTTTTCGGGTGTGTGTCTCAATATTTACATGTTACTTTCGCGTGATTTAGAAGTAGAACGGGCCGGAGCGATAACTAATTGTCTCGGCTCAGTTTTCTTGAAGTGATTTTTGACGTTACACTTGCGACGTTGAACAACCCACGCTTTAATAGGATTTGTTAAAATAATTTTTTGCTCTTCTTTAGGGGCCTCTTCTTCCAATCTACAATTTTCGCTCCATTTACACCATTTCATTGTAAATTTAGAAGAAGAATGATCGTCTTCTCGATCAAATAAGTGCAAAAAATCCATTTCACCAGCTAGCATTACGGTGTTACTAGTTGCTAAAAAAGAAAAGGTTGTCCAACGTTTCTCCATGCCCTCCTACTCCTTCTTCACATATAGAGTGCCTAAAACTTAATTTACCTAAATATGCTTGCCTTTTACCTTACACCCATAGTGTATCCAAAATGTGATTATGCAACTATCGATTTGTCTTACAACTACCTTACATTTTTGTAAGAAAAGAAAAAACCTTCACTATATATACAGGAAGGTTTCTCATTTTTTATCTATATGATCATTCATATTATCAAGTCCAGCTTCTTGCAGCTGCGACATCATACCGTGGGAAATAGCACCTAACACTAACGTCATTCCAATTAATGAAATGCGAATTACAGGTACATCAATTACATACGCCAATAGGCCAAGAACAATTGTTAAAAGTAATGCCTTTATAAATGTTACACTTGTGTACTGTTTCTTTTTCATCATAATCACCTTTCATGGAAGCGTTTTCTTAATGTGATTAGTATATCATATCATCAGATGATTTTGTTGTTGTCTTTGTAAAAAATTACTATCTTCTTTGACTTTTTCCTTTCTATCCTTTACAGTCGAAATGTTCACAAGTTTTACACTGTAGGAGGACTCCAATGAATATTGAAATAAAAGACACTTTAATTTCTGAAGAACAATTACAAGCAAAAGTAAAAGAACTAGCACTTCAAATCGAACGTGACTTTGAAGGAGAAGAAATCGTAGTCATCGCAGTATTAAAAGGTTCATTCGTATTTGCTGCTGATTTAATTCGTCAAATTAAAAACAATGTAACAATTGATTTCATCTCTGCATCTAGTTACGGAAATCAAACGGAAACAACAGGAAAAGTGAAACTACTAAAAGATATCGACGTAAACATTACTGGGAAAAACGTAATTGTCGTAGAAGATATTATCGATTCAGGTTTAACGCTGCACTTCTTAAAAGATCACTTCTTTATGCATAAACCAAAGGCACTTAAATTCTGTACGTTACTTGATAAGCCAGAACGCCGTAAAGTGGACTTAAAAGCTGAATATGTTGGCTTCCAAATTCCAGACGAATTTATCGTTGGCTACGGTATCGACTGTGCGGAAAAATATCGTAACTTACCATTTATCGCTTCAGTTGTAACGGACTAATATAACAAAATAAACTTTCATCAATTACTGATGGAAGTTTATTTTCTATCACGATTCGTACAAGACAAAGGGAGAGAATAACAATGACAAAGACAAAATTTGAAAAAGTACTCCTCATCGTAAATCCGAAAGCCGGTCAAGGCGACTTACATACAAATTTAGCGAAAATCGTACCACCTCTTGCCACAGCTTTTCCTGATTTACATATCCTTCATACGAAAAAGCAAGGTGATGCAACAAAATATTGCCAAGAGTTTGCTAGTAAAGTAGATTTAATTATCGTCTTTGGTGGTGACGGAACTGTATTTGAATGCACAAATGGCTTAGCCCCTCTTGAAACTAGACCTACACTTGCAATCATTCCAGGCGGAACTTGCAACGACTTCTCTCGCACACTCGGTGTTCCGCAAAGCATTGCAGAAGCAGCAAAGCTTATCACAAAGGAACACGTAAAACCAGTTGACGTTGCAAAAGCAAACGGACAACACTTCTTAAACTTCTGGGGCATTGGACTCGTATCTGAAGTATCAAACAATATTGATGCAGAAGAGAAAGCAAAGCTTGGTAAAATTGGTTACTACTTAAGCACCATTCGAACTGTCAAAAACGCTGAAACATTCCCAGTCAAAATCACTTACGACGGACAAGTATACGAAGACGAAGCTGTCCTTGTGATGGTAGGAAACGGTGAATATCTTGGTGGTATTCCCTCCTTTATTCCGAATGTAAAATGCGATGACGGAACACTTGATATTTTCGTAGTCAAATCAACAGGTATTCAAGCATTTAAAGATTACATCGGAAAGAAACTATTTGAAGACTCAAATGAAAATGACATCTTCCACGTAAAAGCGAAATCCATCCATATTGAAACAGAAGAAGAAAAAGAAGTAGATACAGATGGAGAAAGTTCGCTTCATACACCATGTCATATTGAATTGTTACCAGAACACTTTACGATGATTTATAATCCTGCGGTTGTGTAATAAAAAAACGAGTGCTAGCACTCGTTTTTTCTCTTCTAATCTAGTTATGTCGTTGAATCATTTCTTGTATTTCTTTCACTCTCTCTAAAGTAATTCCATTTCTTTGTTCGATCGCTAAAGGATGCTCGGTTGGCTCTAATTCAACATACGGTGCCTTTCCAACTTCTCTTATATGTACATTTGTTTTTAAATTTAATGTTTCTGGATAAACTGGTATTTCTACAGATAACCAACCAAAATAAGGATCACTATTTTCTCGGCCTCTCTCATCCCACTTTTCTAATACTTCATCATAACTTTCTTTACTAAGTGATACCCACACAGTCCATATGAAATTTTCGTGGTAATCAATGATAGGAATCTCTAAACACCCTCTAATAAAGTAATGTTCATCGTCCATTACGCAAAAGTTCTGATGTTAAATGGAAGCATTCCTCTCTTTCATGGGGCGCTACCTCGTAATAATAATATGGTGCTTCACTTCCGTAGCATAGAGGTAGTGCCAAACGATTCATTTGTACTTTTTCTCCGGATTTTCTTCTTCTTTTCATTTATTATTCTTTCTCCTATCCTTTTCAGTCACAATCAAACTCTACCCAATTTCTCCAATGCGTATTACAATCCTTCTTCACAATAATACTTGGATCTTTCTTCTCTATTGCAGCGGCTACTGATTGGAAAAATTCATTTTCACTTACTTTTTCGTCTTCAACATGTTTCCATTCTTCCGTTTCATACGCTACTTCCCAATTACCTTCTAAACCGCACTCTTCTAAAATTTCTTCTTTATCCCACCATACTAATTTTCTAGCTTCGTCATGAGTAGCAAGCATACGCATAAAATCTCTTGGATAAGACTCTGTCGTTTGTACTTCTATTCCGTTATGTACATATTCTTCTTCTGTAAATTGATATTCAAAATGATGATCGCGAATTTTTACACTACCTTTATGAATATCCGGTATAAATTCACCTTCATTATCAAATAATTCATAATCTCCATCATTTAATTGCAAAATGCCATCATCACCAATTGTATGATTTATTCTATCACCATAGACGTGAATATCATTACATACACCTAATGATCCTACACCGACAACTTGAAATACTATTAACCAATCCTTATTATCTTTAAAGAAAAGAGAGAATTTCACTTGCGAAATATCTATATATTCATTATCAAAGGCAGGAAATTCATACTTACTTTGCTTTTTATCTAATAGTTTCAAAATATCTTTTTGCATATGTATCATCTTCACCTCTATATAAACTTTTCAATTTTACTAGAGTATAACATAGCTATACTTGCCTCTGACATTCTAATAATGCTACTTAAAAATAGCAAAATGGTCTATTTGCATGCCCTAGTTCCTTTTAGATACAATGAAGGAAAGAAGTACCTTAATATAAGGGAGAGAACAAACTTTGTTCAACCAACAGTTAGTTAATTTACGCATTGATTTTGCATTTAAACAATTGTTTGGTACGAATGGTAGTGAAGATATTCTCGTTGCCTTTTTAAACGCAATGTTACAAGATTCTTTAGAGTCACCCATCGCTTCTCTACAATTAGAAGATCCACATTTACACCGGGAATATGAAGATGATAAGTTATCAATTCTAGACATTTCAGCTACGTTAAATACGGGAACAAAAGTAAATGTAGAAATACAGCTTAATAATAATCACGATATGATGAAACGCAGTTTATATTATTGGGGAAAATTATACACATCTCAATTACAAAAAGGCATGCCATATAGTGCTCTTCGTAAAACCATCACCATTAATTTATTAAACTTCATAATGTTTTTAGATCACAAAGAATTTCATACAACGGGCACGTTATGGAATACACAACAACAAAAACTATTGAGTAATGACATAGAGATTCACATTGTAGAAATGCCAAAGTTAATAGAACAATGGCATGAAGAAAAAGTAAATCCGTGGAAAGATCCATTTGCTAGGTGGCTCTTATTACTTACCGCAAATGAGGATGAACACTTAACTAAAACATTGGAGGACATTGCTATGAACCGAGATCCTATTTTACAAAAAGCATTAAATAAATGGGAACGTATGAGTCAAAACTCCTCTTTTCGTCAAGCTTATGAAGCAAGAGAAAAGGTTTTAATGGATGAAGCAGCAAAATTTGCCCACGCAGAAAAAGAAGGCTTGAACAGGGGCATGGAAAAAGGCTTGAAAAAAGGCTTAGAAAAAGGGAGAAAAGAAGGGATTCAACAGGGAAAAATTCAAATGATTAAAAGTATGTATGATCTTGGTATGCCACTTGAAACCATTGCTAAGGCAAGTAAATTAAGTTTGCAGGAGATTGAGCATATTTTAGGACATAATAAATAGTAATAAAAAAGAGCTTGAATGGTTTCAAGCTCTTTTTTATCAACTTTCCTCAATATCATCCAATTGAGTCTTATAACATTCATCACACTCTGTCCTCGTAGGAAGAATCCCACTTTCATCAGGTAATAAAATTCTTAAAACCTCTCGATCCCTCTCTACGAAAGACTTCATAATAATGGGATATCCTTCAATAATATTCGTATACTCAATCCCTTGTTCAAACTTTTTCCCACTACGCATTTCTTCTATTATAGAATTAAAAACACCATGTGCTACTTCAGGATCCATATTTAATGTGATTTGTAAATCTTGATGATTAAAGGTATCTCTCAAACCATGTGTATGATAATTAGCATGAATGCCATCAATATCCTCTGCTAATACACTATGCATGTACCAGCCGTATTCTTGTAGCATACTTTCTTCCCATGCATCTGAATTCTCTTCTAAATCTTCATTCAGTAAATTCGAATCATACCACACATCCTCATAATCTCCATCAATCAAAAATCTCCATCCAGGTGGTAATCCTAAATACTTTTTGATTTCAGGTGCCCATTCATCGATATGTTGCACATGTAAGGGAAGGAAGAAATCTTCTTCTGTCCCCATCTCTTCACCAGCCCAAATGTACCAGCCTGTCGTTCCGTTTTCTACAGGCATTCGTAACCCATTAATCGGAACGATACCACTTTTTACATTTTGCGCTATTCCTAATTTCAAGTCATTCGGGGACTCTACATACTCTGCTTTATATTTGTCACATATACTCATTTGCTCTTTTATGTATTTTTCCATCCTTTTAGCACACTCCCCAACTTCTGAAATATAGACTTCTTTGCCGAAGCACTCTCTAACTTCCATATCCCGCATGGATTATAAAATGGATCCTCTTGTTCATAACGATCATCTATATAATGAAATAGACGGTACACTGGAGAATCTTCTGTGAAACTAATTGTATCTCCATCTTTCAAATTAGGTTTTTCCAATATATTATGTAGGCTAAAATCATTTAATAAATCTACAGCTACTTCTGGGTCTATTCCTCCGTCTAAAACAACGTCTGGTAGATTAAATGCTTGCATTCCACATGAATAGTAACCGTCCTCTTCATCTCCAACTAAAGTTACAAGGTGCGAATACATCGGGAATATTTCCTTATTCTCTGCAAGCTCTTGCCATTCTTCTTTCGAATAAGCTACACCTGCTGTTTCAACTTTTAAAGCTAGTCCACCTGCATGTAAGAGTTCCATTCCTACATCAATTACTTCTTGTAACCTATCTATATCGTCAACTTTCGCAATAACATACACTGTGTAAGTATGCTTCTCCAATTTATGGAGCAATTCTTCATCAAAACGCTCACCACTTGCATAGAAGAAAGCTTCTCCTAAAGATGGATCTTGTTCATATACATCAATCTCAAAACCAATCTCCTTCTCCTTATGGTGCATAATATTCCCCACTAACATATAGCTGCTTACTCGCAACTTCTTATATTAATTCCGTTCTATCTTTCCATAAACCAGGTACTCCAATAACGATTTGTGTCTCCATCATATGCAATCCACTTCTTATCTATTTCCAATCTACTCTTTCAATCTTCCAAACTAAATTATCTGGGCTATCTTTCTCTAAAAAAGTTAACATCCACATCGTTTTTCCTTTATCATTCATCAACATCACTTTATGGTCTAACTTCCAAGCCACATCACTAATATGATTAAACATTTTATACATAGCTTCTTCCCTAATAAGCTTTTCCTTTTTGATTAACCGTCTCGTTCTATACTCTCTTATTTCTAAGTACATATCAGCATACGCTACTTCATGCTGACAAGTTATACTACATACGTATTTTTTATTCGGACTACTCTTCTTTATATATACAAGTTCATTTTTATAATCCAAATCCATTATCTTATTGTTTACTTTTTCTAACTCTTCTATATCCCAATCATATTTCACAGCTAAACGCTTCATTTCCGCATGAACGATTTGAAGAGCTAATTCTTTTTTCTCTCTATTTGATAGAGAGGGAAAATTCTTCACACTCTCATACTCCACAAAAACATTCATATATTCAGGGAAAACCCGATATTTCTTCTCCCACTCATTGAGTAATGAAATATCATCCACACAATGAATCCAAATCCCTTTCTCATACTCCATTCTTAACTTTGGTATATATCGACAATATAAAGAAGTAATACAGCTCGTCTCTTTACCAAAAGAGATGTCTTCATCGTAGTTGCTTGTAGATGTTAACTGTAATTTCTCTATGCTACTTATATGCTCTTTCGCTTTTAGAAAACTCAACTGTATATCTCTTATAATCGGCATTTCTTCTCCCCTTCTTCGCCATACAACTATGTTCATATGCCTTAATCGATTTTAACCTAGCCCACTCCCATAGAAAAAAATAACAGTCCGACTACAAAAAAGAGGCCCCCAGTTAAAAAGTAGAACGGTGCTCCGTGCAACGGATCACTAAATAACTCTATCAAATTTCCAGCTACTACTTTCCATTTCTCTTTCTTTGAATTTTTTTCTTTTATTTCTTTAACAAATCGGCAAATACTTATACTAATCAAAATAATGCCTATTAATAGGCACCCTACTATGATCAAAATCCCTAAATATAACACTCCATGTGTACATCTATATTTATTTTCGTTTACATACTATTGTTAAGCACATCTCATTTTAGCTAATAAACAAATAAAAGAGAACATAATTTTCACTATGTTCTCTTGCTCTCTTTTTTATTTACTAACAATCCTGAAATAAGAACGAACCGTCAACAAATAATAACCAATATAAATAACACTATACACATCGATGCTAATTATTAACGGAACTGTAATTTCATACGGAATAACTGTCGCTAATCCTTTTAGCGCAAATAAAGTGTGTAATATACCAAGTACTAAAGGAGTGAAGAAAATAAATCTCATTTGTTTTGCAATTGCTTTTTTCATTTCTTTTTTCGTGACACCTAGTTTTTGAAGGACGATGTAACGCTCACGATTTGCATGCGCTTCTGTCCTCTTTAAGTAACAGCATTGAGTATAGAGATATTTTCTTAAAAAAAAATGCAATAATCATAAAAAAGCCTGCAGTTGTTACACTGCAGACTTTTTTATGTGTAATAAATTGATTAAGCTAAATATGCTTGTTGTAACGCCTCTAAACCATCTTTATAAATTCCATGGAATAGATTAATTGCCTCTTCATCAGTAACCTCTACAGGAGTGAAACTACCAGACCATTCAACTAATGATGTGTTAGCATCTTTACCTTCTTTAACGCGGATTGTAGATAAATAATTCGTCACAGGGAATGGTGCTTGCATAATTGAATATGTGTAGTAACGTTCTTTCTCATTAAATGCTTCTAAACGCTCTACGATCGCATCGCCATCAGGATTAGCTAAATGACGTACACGTCCGCCTTCAGTTACTTTACTGCTAGGGATATACGGTAACCAATCTGGAAGTGCATCAAAACCTCCAATTAATTGCCATACTTGTTCAGGTGACGCTGGAATTTCAATAGATGTAATCGTATTTGCCATTTTAATTACTCTCCTTTTTATTTAACGTTAATTGGTAGTGGTGCATTAACTGCAACTAATTTTTGTTCACGCATTTCTTCCCAGAACGCTGCTGGAATCACTGTTTTCAATGCAGCTTGGTCTTCTGCAATTCGTTCCGGTTTACTTGCACCAGGAATAACAGCTGCAACCGCTGGGTTAGCCAGTGAAAACTGTAAAGCAGCAGCTTTAATACTGATTCCATGACGATCTGCAAGGTTTTTCATTTTATTAACTTTTGCAATGATTTCTGGTGACGCTTTTTGGTATTCGAAGTGAGCACCTCCAGCAAGTACACCTGAGCTATATGGTCCACCAACAACAATGTCCATATTGTTTTTTACAGCCGCAGGCATTACACGTTCTAACGCACGCTCGTGGTCTAATAATGAATAGCGACCAGCTAGTAAAGAAACATTTGGTTTTGCTTCTTCTAAATCCAACATAAGTTCAATTGATTCTACTTTGTTTACTCCAAGGCCCCAGCCTTTAATTACACCTTCATCACGTAATTGAGTAAGTGCACGGAATGCTCCTGTTCGAGCAATTTCAAATTGTGAAATCCACTCATCTCCATAAAAATCTTGTGCTACATCATGAATATAAACAAAATCTAGACGGTCTGTTTTTAAACGTTTTAAGCTATCCTCAATAGAACGAAGAGTTGCATCCGCACTGTAGTCGTTGATGATTTTATTTTTACGACCAAATTCGAAAAGTCCGCCTTTTTCACCTAAATCACGTGTAGATGGATCTTCCAATTCATCTGAAATAATTCGACCTACTTTTGTACTTAAGAAGTACTCATCACGATTTCTTTTCGATAGTGCTTCACCAAGACGAATCTCTGCTAAACCAGATCCATAAAGTGGAGCTGTATCAAAGTAACGAACACCATTATCCCAAGCAGCATCCACTGTTGCGATTGCTTCTTCCTCTGGAATATTACGGTACATATTACCTAGTGGTGCCGTACCAAAACCAAGTGTACCTTTTAATAAATCTTTCATTTAAAATCTCCTCCTAAAATCTATTTAAAAATGATGAATGGATGTAAATAATGTGAAAAGGAATGACCGATCAAATGCATTATAAAGAATCCGAACAGCCCCCAAATATACACTTCAAAGCACGACAATTATTAAAAATAACATAGATGCTTTTACTACTCATTTCCCTCTCACGTATGTAATTATGTCTTATCAGCAACACAATAAAAAGTACGCACTTTAAAGTGTTATAGATACTAATAAGTAACAATTTTATGTTTCAACATCTGTAGCTCCAAAATAAAATTATTAAAAATGATTTCATTTAACAAAACCCACTATTCTTGCGAAGGTACCTGTAGAAATTATGAGCGGAACATAGAAAGTTGTTATTATTCTTCATTCAAAAAAGGCCACAACGAACTGAAATATGTTCGTTGTGGCCTTTTTATTTTCTTTAAAATATTACATTACACTTCGAACAAAAAGGAGCAGAGTTTCCTCTTCTAATTTTCGTATCACATTTTGGGCAATATACATATCGCTCCTCTATCGTTTGTCGTTCTATCATATGTAAGGATACTATTCTCATACTACACATAATCCCAATTAATATAAGACTAACAATGAGTAGCACACCTCTCACTCCTCCCCTCTAAATTTTACCATAAAATAACAAACCCGATTCTCTCATCAAGAATCGGGTTTATACTTACAATCCTAATTTTGCCTTCGCACCGTCAGGAATTTTCTCTATCGTTACTTGCACCTTATCATGTAAAACCTTTCCCCTTGTAAGCACATGCCAGTACGAACCTTTTTGTAATTCATCTACTTCATCAATAGTTACTTCCTTTTCTTTGCCATCCTTATCGTAAGCTTTCACTGTATATTCACGGCCTTTATTTCCGTCTAATTCTTTTCCATCATTATCAATAATCGCGTAATGATCCTCTATATCAAGAAATGGGTTCATCTGATCTAATAGCTTACTCCTACTTAATAAATATGCCGCCCCTGCGACGATAACAATCATTGCTCCAAAAATAAATCTTTTCATCTATATTCCGCCTTTCAGTATGTTTTCTTTAAGATGTTTCTAAGTATAGAGCTTATTTCTTAATAAAAACTCGTACGGTTTCTTAACATTTTCTTAAACTAGAAGTGAAATATTAATTAGAAAGATCAAAACAATAAAAAGTAACTTTTTACACTATCATTGACAAAATTACACTTATAGTGTAATTTTACACTATATTAAAAAAGGAGCTGCATTATGAATAAACAAGAATTTATTGAACTCGTTAATTCAAAATTAAAACTCATCCGTGTTGAAAATGATTTATCACAAGATAAAATGTCAGAAATTATTGGTTTATCGAAGAAAACATTAGTAGAAATTGAAAAAGGAAGACGCACACTAACATGGTCAGGTGCAGTTTGTGTCGTAACACTCTTTGAACAGAGCGATACAGTCCAGATGACATTTGGTGATGATGTGAATGAAATTATAAAAACAATCGCTTTTACACATTACAATACGAACTTCCCGAAGACGTTAGGGGGAAAAGTGTGGTGGCGACAAATAAAAGAATTAAACGGTTATCAAATACAACAAAATATTTTATCTCAACATTATCGAATTTTAGATAAAGAAGACCATAGAATATGCCATTCATTCGAATTGGATGAAATTGAAAAACGATTTATGGAAATGGCAAAAGCATCTCAATAAAAATATTTTATTTATACGAAATAATGAAAGGAATAAAAGGATATGAAAAAAATAATGATTACAACTTTATCCCTTGGCCTACTACTTGGATTATCAACTGTTGTTCTTGCAAATACAGGCTCAAAAACTGAGAGTTACGCGGCGGAGCTTGCTCATTTCAAATTAACTAACCCTAATATCACTCGCTCAGAAGTACATTCAATCATGAAGCAAAGAGAAGAGTTGGATGAACTATATAAACAGGTAGATGCTTTAGAACTAAACTATGGCATTCGTGTTGATAATACAAAAGATCCTCATAAAGAACCGAAACACCGTGATGATTTACCAAAGTATCAGCGTGAGAAATGCATTCAGCTAAGTATCAAAATTTGGGAAAAAGAGCTTCAATTTTTAGATACTCAATATAAAGCTGGCCTTATAAAAGGAGATGTTTATACAGTAGACAAAAACAATTTTAATCACTTTAAAGACAAAGAGTTGCAAGAACTAAGTCAATAAAATACATTCCGGAGTATAATTCAAATGAAAAAACAGATACATATCACAATTTTAAATACGCTAATCATTAGCACGTTAGTATTCAATTTATTTATTTTCACATCAAGAATGAGCTTTTTACCTTGGTATATTGAAGATGGCTGGGGATACTTAGGTTTAATATTTACATCCTTTATTTTCTTAATTGCCTTCTTTATATCATGGCAACTTCACAAAAGTGGAGAAATCACGGCCTTACAAAAGTTCATTCCTCTTGCTTCTGCCGCACTTTCAATCTTTGTTCTTATCACTCCATCAAGTGATTTTATGACTATAGTAGCTAATCTGATCAATACAATCCTATTAACAATTTATATAGTTGTATTTCAGACAAAGCCTAATGTAAGTAATAAGGAGCTATTACATTAAAAAGGAGAGTTATTCTACAAAATAACTCTCCCTTTTATATGCTCTCAATAAACATAAACCTTTCTTCTATCTACTTACTCACCACCGCACTTCTTCTTTGCCTGTACAAATAAACACCACTCGCAACAACAAAAACAATCCCACCAAAATACACACCATACTCTATCGCAACTGCTACAATCCTTTCAATATGTTGTCCAAATAAAGAACCGAGCACAAAATAAATGAGTGTCCAAACAAATCCTGTCGTATAGGAATACAAAGCATATATCCGAAATGACATGTTATTCATCCCAACTAAATACGGTACAATATGTCTTACAACTGGTATGAAGTAACTTGTGACTAATGCATAGTGACCGTACTTCTCTACCATTTGTTGAGATTTCAAAAGGTATTTCGCCTTTTTCTTTTTCATTAGCTTATGAAGTACTTTTGTACCAAATATTTTCCCTAATATATAACCTAAAGATAGCCCTGATACAACACCTAAATATGTTAACAAAAATGCAGGAATGACACTTAATATCCCTAGTGAAGATACAAAGCCACCACTCATTACGATCATTTCGTCTGGAATTGGCATACCGATAATACCTAACCATAAACAGAAGAATAACGCCCAATAACCGTATTGTTCAATATAAGATAATAATTCATGTAATTCCATTATGCATATGCTCTCCTTAGCTCTTTTTTACAGCTAAAGACGTACGCTGGTGGGAAATTGAGCCACACTTTCTCTAGCGTAATTTCAGGAAAGAAGTGCTGTATAAATCCTTTTTTCACAAGTGAATATTGAAATGTAATAAACTCACCATTCTCGTGTATCGCTTCCATTACATTGTTTAAAATGCGCTTTGAAACTTCTTCTGGTAAAGAAGTAAAAGGTAATCCCGATAAAACGTAATCCACGCATTCTATATTGAACTCTTCCATATACTTCTTTATATTTTCAGCTGAACCGTGTACAACAATGACGTTCTGTTCATCTTTAAACTTTCTTGTTAACTCTTTGCAAAACACTTCATTAATTTCAATAAGAAGAAATATTGTCTCTTTCTTCTTTCTCTTCATAATTTCTTTCGTAAAGACTCCTGTACCAGGCCCTAACTCTACAATGCATTTCGCTTTATTAAAATCAATTACATCGACCATTTTCTTTGCTAATATTTTTGAACTTGGCGCGATTGCACCAGTATGTTTTGGATGTTTAATAAATTCATTTAAGAATGTTATGAGCTGCATATAAACCTCTCCCCATTCGTTCCATAGTTTTTAACTTGTTTCTAAGTTTAACTATCGTTTCTTAACAAAAATTGAGGAGATTTCTTAAGATTTTATGAAGAATGTATCATTCGTTCTTATGTATAAAACATTCCGTATTCCAAATATAAATATCTCTTTTATATTTATTAATTTGGTATAATGGATATAAAAGATATTTTATGGAAGGTACCATCAATACATCTATTTTCATACAACATCTGAGGAATTTTATCTGTAAATCACCTTTCATTATTATCCAATATATGTAATCCTTTTCGTATAACAATAAAATTCAAATAATAAGAAATTTATACTTTATAGAAACAAATGTAGATCTAATTAATATGTAGTATTTCAAAACTATTTAAAAGGAGACAATAATGAATAATTCCATCGACATACAGCACTTATGCGATCTTGTACATAGCACCTTTCATGTACCCGTTCAATTTTTATCTACTAATAAAAAAATTGTATATGAATCTACTTCACATACGATTGGTAGTCCGTTTTATTCTTCTAAAGACGAACATCTGAATGAAATTTATCAAGAAAATACTCCTTGTAATTTTCCAATTTTCAAAGGGAATAAATATCTTGAGAATTTCATTAGCATCCATATAACAAATCATGAACACATAAAAGGAACGATTATAATCGGCCCTACTACCTACCCAAAAGTATCAGATGAGATGGCTATTAAACTTATAAAGTATTTCAACTGTAATAATAAAATGCAACAAGGAGTAGACTACTATCAATTTCTACCTGAGATAAAAAAAAGTACACTAATTGATATAAGTATTTGGTTACATTACGTAATTTTCAATGAAAAATTAGATCGCGATATTGTTTGGGAAAAAAATAAATTGCTCGAAGATATTTCTTATAAAATCGTAAATCCTGATCTCTATATTTCAAAACGTCGCCGGCATGATCCGCAAAATTATGACATATCATTGGAACGTAAATTTTTTTCAGCAATTAAAGAAGGCAATAAAGAAAAGGTCATACAATATGCATATTCATTCCCTCAAGAAGATGCGGCAATTTCATCCAAAGGTGATCAACTGAGAAACCAAAAGAATAACGGTATTATCGCGATTACTCTAGCCATTCGATATGCGATAGACGGTAATCTTCCGTCAGATATTGCTTTTTCACTCGGTACTTTATATATACAAACCATTGAAAAACTAGATAACATGTATTCTGTAAATAGATTAATTGAAGATGCGTTATGTACTTTTGCAGAACGTGTTAAAGAATATAATAACCAGGTATATTCTAATTCCATTACTACATGCCTAAATCATATTCACAAGCAAATTTACGATGAAATATCTCTTAATGACCTTGCAAATCTTTTACATATTTCTCCTACTTATTTATCAAAACTGTTTAAAAAAGAAGTAGGCATTCCTTTAAGTGAATACATTCAGAGAGAACGAGTAGAAGAAGCTAAAAAGTTATTAACATTAACGACCTATCCTTTATCAGATATTTGTGCCTGGCTTAATTTTAATGATCAAAGTTATTTCACAAGGGTTTTCAAAAAAATCACTAGTATGACTCCTAGACAATATCGTGAAAATCATACCGTTATATAAAGTGAAACTTTAATCAGTGGGGGTTCACTCCCACTGATTATGAGCCCTCACCAATCGGGCTTTACAGACAGTTGATCCCCCACCTAAATTCCCCTTAATAAATTTTAACTCCATTCAAAAAAGTACAAGAATGACAAATAAATTACTATAAATAAGTTCATGAATTTGATAATTTTTTAGTACTAAACAAATTCGGCTCCCAATCATCCATAATTGTTTCGTTCTATACATAATAAAACTAACACAAGGTACTTATGAATTATCAATAGTAGCTACTTCCATAGCCATTAACCTTCCTATATAGAAAATATATTGTTAGGAGAATAGAAAGCATGAGCAGTACAAACATATCCAAATCGATTTCAATGAATATTATGTCTAAACAATCTGCTGACATGAAAGAATCGCGAAAAGTATCATCATACGATGATAGAGAAAGAATTGAAGACACTTTATTACGCTCTTTCATTTCAGAAGTAGAAGTATTGATCACGTATTATAAAAATGGTTATTTTCCTACAATGTATATGACCGTAATAGAAATACACCCTTTAAAACGTACTGTAATATGCATAGATATCTTTGGTCATAAACATGCTTTTAGTCTTATAGACATCATTGATGCGCGTTAATTATGTCTCCCTCTTAGTCGCACTTATATACAAAAACAAAAAGCCATTCACCTCATAAAAAATGAGGTGAATGGCTTTCTTATTTTCTCGCAGCTTCACTTATTATTTCGCACTCACAATCTTATAATAAGAACGAACTGTTATGAAGTAATATCCAATATAAATAGCGCCGTATACTCCGATACTAATTAGAAGCGGAATCATAATTTCAAATGGTAGTATGTTCCCTAAACCTTTTAATGCAAATAAGCTGTGTAAGATTCCGATTACTAACGGGATCGCAAAGATAAAGCTTACTTGTTTTGCGATAGCTTTTTTCATTTCTTGTTTTGTGACCCCTATTTTGTGAAGTACAACATAACGCTCACAATCAGCACTTGCTTCTGTTAATTGTTTAAAGTAAATGATAGAACCTGTTGCTAATAAGAATACAAGACCTAAGAACATTCCAATAAACATCATTAATCCTGTTCCTTCAAGCCCCATATGGAAACCAGTGTAGAAATCTCTAAATGATGGCACCATTTCTGATTCACCAGCTGGCATCACTTTTGTTAATTTTTCTGTTAACACTTTACTATCTTTTTCATCTTTTACATCAATATTTTTTACAACGCGTGTTCCAAATGCTTGCTTCGCTTGCTCATACATTTCATCTGAAACGACAACAACTAATTCACCTAAATTTGTAATCGCAACGTCATTTGCACCTTGGATTTTTAATTGCTTCGTTTCGTTTCCAATTTGGAATACTGCTTTATTTCCTTTATATTTTGGACTAAACTCATGCCCTTCAATATACGAACTATCATATATAAATGCTTCACCAGCAGCTACATTCACTGTTTCTGCGTCGATTTTTTTAGCAATCTTGTTAAATTCAGATTGAGACATAAATTGATATTTCTCTGAAATTGTGTAATTCATATTAAGAATGAAATCCACTTTATCTCCTTCAAACTTCCCTTTTACAGGAACTGTCTCAATTTCAAATTGATCTTTGATCGGGTGATCTTTCTTCTCTTCTGCAAAAATCGCATTTACTTTCTTATCCAGCTCTGCATCTTTTTTCTCATAAGAATAGCTATATGGTGCAACTGCTTTTGATTGCGTAAATGTGTTGTAATACATCGTAACAGACGTACCAACCGCTGTTAATGTTACCGCGCTTAAAATAGAAATTGTCGCAAGTGACTTTGCATTTCCTTTAATACGATATAGTAGCTGTGACGTCGTTACCATATTCATACCGTTATAAAACGATGATTTATTAGTTCTTGCACGTTTCAATACGAATACTGTAAAGAACATAAATAGTAAGTACGTACCTAATACTGTTGCCAGTAAAATATAAAGTGCAACTGCCATAAAGTCTGCATATTTAACTGCCTTCACGAACATTAATGCTAAGAAATAACCTGAACCGATTAAGACAACTGAAATTAATGCCATCACTACAGATCCTTTTGGCATCGCTTCTCCTTCACGTTCTGCTCGGAAAAGTTCAATTAGCTTAAAGCGATAAATTAAACGATATCCTTGAAGTGATGTATATAAAATAATCACAAAGAAAATAATTGCTGTATCAACAATGGCAGCCATCGGTACTTCAAAATGAACATTTAAGTTTAATCCCATCATGCTTACTAGCAGTTCAAGGAATAATTTCGAAAGGACACTACCAATCGCAATTCCGATAATTAAGGACATTAATCCCATTAACATATTTTCATAAAAGAGCATTTTACCGATTTGTCTTTTTCGAATACCTAATAAAGAATATAATCCAACTTCTTTTTTCCGTTTTCGTGTAAAGAAACCGTTCGAATATATAATGAACACCGCTACGAAAATAATTAGCATGACACTGGAAACTTGGAATGCCCCGCTAATTTTTTTAGAAGCTTCCGCTGCTTTTTCCATTTGTGAATTGTATTGCAGCGCTTTAAAGGTAAAATAAATGACAATACTAAAAATCATAGATGCAAAATATACAAAGTAGTCTTTAAAATTCCGCTGTATGTTGCGGAGGGCAATGCTAGATAAGGTCATCAGCCATACCTCCGGAAATAGAAGACATTACGTCAACGACTTGT
This sequence comes from Bacillus sp. SH5-2, assembly GCF_008368905.1. Classification (NCBI taxonomy): domain Bacteria; kingdom Bacillati; phylum Bacillota; class Bacilli; order Caryophanales; family Bacillaceae; genus Bacillus; species Bacillus sp. SH5-2. Next base: position 55,409 of record NZ_QOSD01000022.1, on the reverse strand, counting down.
TGGAAGAATTGTTTACGCGTTAATTCACCGCGGTGCAATTCTTTATATAACTCACCATCTTTAATGAAAATAACTCGTTTACAGTAACTCGCCGCAAACGCATCATGCGTTACCATTAAAATTGTAGAGTTATCATATTCATTTAACGACTTCATACTTTCAAGTAAATCTGTTGCAGATTTAGAATCAAGCGCTCCAGTTGGCTCGTCCCCGAAAATCATACTTGGATTCGTAACGATTGCACGTGATGCCGCGCAACGCTGCTTCTGTCCACCCGACACTTGATATGGGAACTGACTTAAAATATGATCAATACCGAATTTCTTTGAGATTTCAAGAACGCGGCGATCAATCTCATTTGCTTTCACTTTTGATAACGCAAGAGGTAAAGCAATATTCTCTTTCACCGTTAACGTATCTAATAAGTTATAATCTTGGAAAATGAAACCTAAATGATCGCGGCGGAATAACGCTAACTTATCATCATTCATTTTCACAATATCTTTTCCATCAATCAAAATTTCACCGTTCGTCGCATTGTCAATTGTAGAAAGAACGTTTAGTAAAGTCGTCTTACCCGAACCAGAAGGTCCCATAATTCCAACGAACTCACCTTCTTTTACTTGTAAGTTAATACCTTTTAAAGCTGCAAATTTATTACCACCCGTGTCATACACTTTTTCAATATTTTTTGCTTCTAACACTGTTTTCATCTCGACATCCCTCATTTCATCTATTCTCTATTTTCACTATATACATTCTCTACTCTTGCCACTATCGATGTTTCTTACACAAACATGACAGTCATGTAAGGCATACAAGTAAAGACATAAAAATTTAACCTAATGAATCAAAGTACTTTGTTACTATAACATTGGGATATCATGCCATCCATTCATTCTCCTTACAGGAACATTACAATTTTGTAAGGTTAAAAATGGCCCCTACAAAGTTGTGCATGAAATGTCGGATGGACCTATTTTTTTCCTGTTATTCTATTTAACAAGGAGGTCATGGTTATGGATTCACTTACAAACATGAATGCGGCAATGCAGTATATTGAAGACAACCTTACACATGAAATTGATTTTAAGGAAGTCGCAAAAATAGCTTACTGCTCCGAATATCATTTCAAAAGAATGTTTTCTTTCCTAGCTGGCATATCACTATCAGAATATATTCGTTGTAGACGTCTTACTCTTGCTGCCTTTGAACTACAAAACAACAATGTAAAAGTCATTGATGTCGCTATAAAATATGGCTACAACTCACCAGATTCATTCTCTCGTGCCTTTCAAAACTTACACGGGATAACACCTTCAGAGGCCCGAAATAGTAGTCGCTCTTTAAAAGCCTATTCACCAATGACCTTCCAATTATCCATCCAAGGAGGACATGAAATGAACTATCGAATTGAAGAAAAAGACTCATTTCAAATTATAGGTATTACAAAACGAGTACCAATCGTTTTTAACGGTGTAAATGAAGAAATTGCTTCTATGTGGAAAAGTTTAAATCTAGAGGCTATTCAAACATTAAAGTCCCTTTCAAACATTGAACCTACTGGAATCATTAGTGCTTCTACTAATTTTTCTGAAGGAAGAATGGAGGAAAAAGGCGAACTCGATCACTATATTGGAGTAGCCACAACGAAAGATTGCCCAGAGCAATTCGCACAACTGGGAGTCGCAGCTTCAACATGGGCTATATTCGAAGCTGTCGGTCCATTTCCTGATGCATTGCAAAATGTATGGGGACGTATTTATTCTGAATGGTTCCCTTCTTCGAATTATGAACTAGCGGAAGGACCAGAGATATTATGGAATGAAAGTAAAGACGTATCCTCGCCGAATTTCAGAAGCGAGATATGGGTACCTGTTTTGAAAAAGTAATATAAGGGTCTAAAGTGTTTCAAAATAAAGAAGCTGCTCTTCCTCTTTAAAGGAAAAGCAGCTTCTTATTTTATACTTCTTCTCGACTCGTTCTTATACAAGAAAATAGTAATAATCGCAAGCACTATAACAACTAAAAAAGTAAATACTCTATAGTTCGAGATAGTAGCGGTACCAATTAATAAGGCAGGTATAACAGCCACAATTAAGCCACCAAACATACCAATAAATGATCCTACACTTTGTTTTACTACTTGCGTTTCTGATACCCAATCATAATAACCAAATCGATTATTAATGAAAATCCCCCATACTGCTGAAAAGAATGAATATGTTAGCGGAGTTATTATGATGAAAAGAGAACTCCAAACATCTAGTTTTAACCCTATTATCAGTAATACAGCACTAATAAGTGATGCAGGTATACTTAATGAAAGATTCATAAGAATTTTACTGTCATAAATCATCTTTGGCGCTATAGGCAATGATTTAATAATCCATACATTTTTTCCTTCTAAAGACAATGACACACATGTTGTACACGTCATCGAAATCGCTGCTGCAATAGCAAATGGAGCAATCTTTTGCAACAGGGACTCAATTCCAGGATACGCTATTAATTGGCTTGGTCCTACTACAACTATAGCTAGCGAGAAAGCGATTGCCATCACGACTCCCATTCCACTATTTATGACATACACTGTAGAAGAGAAGAAACGTTTCAGCTCTTTTTTATACAATGCGACCAATACACTCTCTTTTCTCATGCTATTAATCTCATAATTTGAAAGCATATGATAAGTGGTAATCCCTGTGTTTATTTGCTTATATTTTAACGAAAGTATTTTTACAAAAAGATAATACCAAATCACTGATATCCCGACGAATAAGATGAAAGCTACCATATCAGCATGAACAATTGCTTTTTGAAACATGTTAGCTAATGGATACACTTTCGTTAATTGCTCCGAAACAATTGCACCAATTACGTTCATATCATTAAGGCTATATTGAGAATCCCCATTTTTCAGCACGAAGGAACCGAATGTAATAATTACTATAAAACTTAAAATCGTAGTTATTTTATTCGTATTTTTAAATTTAGAAGCGATTGCCGTAATCGCAGCTCCAAAGATTGCTGCAATTGTTGTTGGGATTAAAGATGCGATAAACATACTGATGAACCACATAAAGTAAAAAGAAAATGATGGATTCTCATAGATGCAATAAACAACTCCCATTGGTAGCATGATTATGATTGAGAAGAGTGTATTCAGCAAGTATAAATACAAAAATCTACTTGCGATAACCGTACTTACACGAATCGGTAATGACATTAAAAGATCGTAATCCTTAAAAGCAAAAATTTCTCCATTTGCCTTAAATATAGTGAAAAACAACGTTAATACACTGCTAATAACTATTGCATAGACTGGAATAATTTCACTCATTCCTAGTTTCACCAATCCATATGCCGAGGCTCCGCAATATAACATGAACAGGACACCAACTAAGGCAATAGATGCCGTCAGCAAAATTTTATTCTGCCTCTTTTTCTTATCTTTTTCGTATTTAAAAGTGTTTAAACCGAGCTGCGTTATCAACCGGATTTTCAAAAGACCTAAACTATTAGTATTCATTAGCAAGCTCCTTCATAAAGAGCTCTTCCAATGAGCCTTCCTTTATTAAAGAATTTACTTCCCCTGAAAGTGCTAATTTCCCTCTATTAATCATCGCTATTTTATTACATAACTTCTCAGCTACATCTAAAACGTGCGTAGAAAAGAAAATCGCACTTCCTTTTTCACAAAGCTCTTTCATAATACCTTTCAATACTACGGCTGCCTTTGGATCTAGACCAACGAAAGGCTCATCTAAAACTAATAATTTCGGTTTATGTAAAACCGCCGATATAATCGCTACTTTTTGTTTCATACCGTGTGAATAAGAAGATATTAAGTCCCCTAAGTACGGTGTAATCTCAAAAGCATCCCCATACTTCTGTATCTGTTCTTCCCGATCCCTCGCAGGCACTTTAAACACATCCGCAACAAAGTTCAAATATTGAATTCCTGTTAATTGCTCATATAAATCTGGATTATCAGGAATATACGCCATTACTCTCTTACATGCAATCGGATCCTTTTTTACTGAATGTCCATCAACAAAAATTTCACCCTCTTCAAAATCTATAACTCCTACTAACGACTTAATTGTTGTACTTTTCCCCGCACCGTTATGTCCAATAAATCCAAAGATATCTCCTGCTTTAACAGTAATATTCAAATGATCTACTGCTTTCTTACCGCCTTTGTATGTCTTACTAAAATTTATAATTTCTAACATGTAAAATCCCCCCAAACCGTCTATTTTAACTGAATTTTCAGACCTAGAAACAAAAAATTTACTCAGTGAGCTTTTCATTATCCCACTGAGTATTACAATCTCTTAACACATAGAAACTATAACTATAAAATTTGATTAATATAGCTCACAATTGTATTTCTTTTTTATACAAAACGTAAGAATATAAATTCGTTATAATAACAGCAACTACTATAATCCCAAGCATCATATAAGATCTCCAATCAGCCGGAGCGAAAACACTTATAATCATAATAATTCCTAACGCCACAAATACTTTTCCGCTAAACCGATGTGTTTTGCGCCATACTTCTTCATTACTTAACGTCCATGGATTACGCATCCCGACAAAAAAGTTTGGCTTACACTGTGGTAAATAATTACCCATTACTAAAAATAAAACACCCACTAATAATTCTGGCACCCGATTAATGAATAAGTTATATCCGAGTCCACTTGTAATAATATCTATATTTCCTACAAATAGTAGCAATAGTACCCCATTATTCATCATCATAAAGGCTTTAGAAAATTTCTCGTAATTTGCTTTCCTTGGATCAATCTTTGGTATCACATTTAGAAATATATATAATGCAATCATAATTCCGACCATAGAAATCATTCCGTAAAATTTAGACGAATAGCCATCTACCTTACCGCCGCTCCAATGTGTCGCAATTGTATCCGGCAAATGAGACCAAGCAAACGCCCAAGCTAAACAAGTTGTAACAATTAATATAATTGCAAAAAGATGTTTTTTCATTTCCCCTCTTCCCCCTTATTCGTAAACGTAAACACCCAAGTCAATAAATCTTGAAAGACAGTTGTGTTTAAAGAGTACATAACGAATTGGCCTTTCTTTTCATCTTGAATAAGTTCAGCATTTTTAAGTGCATTTAAGTGGTGTGAAATACTTGGTTTTGTCATATTGAAATGTTCAGCGATCTCACCAGCTGTTAGATCACCTTCTTTTAATAAATCTAAAATTTTTCGCCTTGTTGGATCTGCTAATGCTTTGAATGCTTGATTCAATGTCTTTCTTCCTTTCAATAATTAGACATTTAGATATTTATCTAAATATTAAACCGATTACCGTTATTTGTCAATTGTATCCAGCGCCCTTTTTACTTTTCACGCTTTTGACCTATACTGTTTACTAGCTTATATTTCAACATAATGAAAAGACGTGAAACACATGGTACACTATAGCTACAATTGTTTTTTTGAGGAGGAATATACATATGTACAAAATCTTAATCGTTGAAGACGATCCAAATATCTCGTCATTACTGCAATCTCATATTCAAAAGTACGGTTACGACGCTGTTGTTACTGAAAACTTTGATGATATTATGGAATCGTTTAACGCAGTGAAACCACATCTTGTTTTACTTGATGTAAACTTACCGAAATTCGATGGATTCTACTGGTGCCGCCAAATTCGCCATGAATCTACTTGTCCTATTATTTTCATTTCAGCTCGTGCTGGTGAGATGGAACAAATCATGGCGATTGAAAGCGGTGCGGATGATTATATTACAAAACCGTTCCACTATGATGTTGTAATGGCAAAAATTAAAGGTCAATTACGCCGTATTTACGGTGATTATGCGCCAAATATTTCTGAACGTATCGTTGAGGTAGAAGGTTTAAAACTATTCCCAGAACGTCCTGAAATTCACTTCGGATCTGAACAAGTTCTTTTAACGAAAAAAGAGGCTATTTTAGCTGAAATGTTATTATCTAAGTTCCCTCGTACAGCAAGCCGTGAAGATTTATTAGCTGCGCTTTGGGATGATGAAAGCTTCGTTGAAGAAAATACATTAAACGTAAATATTACGCGTCTTCGTAAAAAGTTTAATGAGCTTGGTATCGAGAACTCTATTGAAACAGTACGTGGACTTGGATATCGTTTTAACGCAACTTGGAGTGAATAAGCATGAAGCTATTTTTACGTGATCATTTTGCATTTTTTCTACTGTACGTATTAAACTTCGGTATCATTTTCGTTCTCTATGATGCAGTAGATGGATTTCAAAATAATAAATTTTACTTCGTCGTTTTAAGCTTATACTTATTCATTTGTTTCCTCGCTTACCGTTACGTTCGCAATCGTAGAATGTATCATAGATTAAGTGAGCAACCAGAAAAAATGGAAGATGCGTTTATTGAAAGAGCAACTGCTCCGATGCCTCACGGTGTAAATGAACTCGTGCGCACGCAGTATCGTCTATTCCAAAAAGAACTACAATCGTATGAAGTAAAACAACAAGAACATCAATTATTCATTAACCACTGGGTGCATCAAATGAAGACACCCGTTTCTGTTATGCAGCTTATGGTACTGGAAATGGAAGACGAGCATTTAATCCCAAAGTTTAAAAAAGAATTAGAACGTCTAAACCAAGGCCTTGATATGGCTTTATATATGGCAAGGTTAAATAACTTCCATGAAGACTTCCATGTTGAGACGATTTCATTAAAAGATACGGTAACAAAAAATATTAATGGATTAAAAGAACTATTCATTCGAAACGGAGTCTTCCCTGTTTTAGAAGTTCATTCTGATTTAAAAGTTGCTTCTGATGCGAAATGGCTAAAATTTATCATCTATCAGTTAATGACAAATGCCGTGCGTTACTCCGGTGAGCGCGGAAAGAAAGTGTTCTTATCTGCTTATCGAAACGGAAAAGATATTATTTTAGAAGTTCGTGATGAAGGTGTTGGTATTCCGCAAGAAGATATTCGAAGAGTATTCGAACCGTTTTACACTGGGAAAAACGGTCGTACATTCGGAGAATCTACTGGTATGGGACTTTATATTGTAAGCAAAATTTGTGATTATTTAGGTCACTCTGTCAAACTAGATTCTGAAGTTGGTAAAGGAACGACGATTAAAATCATCTTCCACAACGCTGCGAATAATCAAGCAGAACATACGGAGAAGGTGACCGAAGCATGATCGTGACATATGCTAGCAAAATGTATGAGAACTTACTCTCATACATTTTTTGCAATAAAACTACATATTTCCCTTCTAGCAGGAGGTGCGTATTATGACATTTTGGCAGTTTGCCTTTAAAAATGTAACACGTAATTCCAGAGCTTATTTTGCTTATTTCGTAAGCAGTTCCTTTTCCATTGCTGTTTTCTTTTCATTTGCTATTTACTTATTTCATCCGAAATTACAAAACTTTGGCATGTTCTCTGAAATTTCAGGGTTAATGATATTTTCAGAAGTTGTCATTGTCTTGTTCTCATTCTTCTTTCTACTCTATTCAATCGGATCATTTTTAAAAGTTCGTAAAAAACAATTTGGTGTGTTAACCGTTTTAGGTATATCAAAAAAGCAATTACATCGACTCGTTTTCACTGAAAATATGTTAATTGGCATTTTATCTATCTTTTTCGGTATGCAGTTTGGACTTGTCTTTTCACAATTTTTCTTATTAGTAACAGCGAAAATTACGCATCTACCAGGGCTATATTTATATTGGCCGACGAATGCTTTCATTTTAACAACGATTGTATTTCTTAGTCTCTTTATCGCTGTATCTTCATTTACACCAATGCTAATTCGTACGAAAAAGACGGTAAACCTTTTAAAAACTAATAGTGGGAAACAAAAAGAAAGAAAACCATCCCTATTTATCTCTCTATTTGGTGCGATATGTTTATTAGGTGGTTATATTTTAGCTGCAAATCCTAAATATTTCTTCTCAATAAACCCGCAAGTAGGCGTTATATATATGTTTTCAAGTATTTTTGTGATCCCATCACTTGTTACAATTGGGACATATTTTTTCTTTTCTCAAATTAGTTTCTTACTTATATATATTTTAAAGAAAAGAAGAAAGTTTTATATGAAACGGATTAATATGCTGTGGATTTCGGATTTAGCAAGTCGCATTCGAACGAATATTAATATGCTGTTTATTGTAGCGATGCTATCTACAATTGCTTTCACAATGATTACGTTCCTATATGGCGTCGGAAAGTTTACAAAGTTAGAAGTTACGAGAAGTTCACCTTTTCCGTTCTCTTATTTTTCATATGATGCAAATCCTTTTGCTAACGATCATTTAAATTGGCTTGAACAACAATTACAAAAAGAGAATTTCTCTTATAAAAAAATAAAAGCCGATTTATATGAAACACCACTGAAAGAAGATGAAGGTATAACAGCTTATAATGACATATATGCAATGAAACAAAGTGACTATAACAAACTTGCAGATTCCCTGCGAATGAAACAACTATTCATGAGCGATAACGAAGCATATGTCTTAACAGGTGGCGCTTATTTCACTTTATTCAGCGAGTTTGAGCCAAGCTACAATAGAAAAACCATTACACTTTCTAGCACAAATACGACATTACAAGTAAAGGGCTATGAACAAACAGGGGCCATTCCATCTGATTTTTCATACCAAACTTTAATTTTACCTGACACTGTTGTAAATAACTTACCAAATACAACAAAACACGTAGCAGCGTACAATTATAAAGTACAAAACTGGGAAAAGACGTATAAAATTGCTGATGATTTTATACAAAAAATACAAAAAGATCGACAAGAATTCCAGTACGAAGGGCCCCTTATACGCTCCTATGAATCAGCAGGCTCATTATATAGAATCACATCAGGAAGTGCAGCGTACTTCCTAATCGGGACATTCCTAGGAGTCATATTCTTTATTGGAGCAGGCAGCGTTCTTTACTTCAGAATGTATACTGATTTAACGAACGAGCAAGAAAAATATGTAGCCATTTCAAAAATTGGTGTAACGGATGCCGAAATGAGAAGTTCTGCATCCATTCAACTTAGCATTTTATTTTTTGTTCCGTACGTTATAGCATCCATTCATACAATGTTCGCGACAAAAATGCTCCAAGATGTAATTGATCTATCACTATTCAAAGAAATTTCAGCCGTTCTTATTATTTTTGGCATAGTTGAAATCGTCTTTTTCTTATTCATTCGTTCCTTTTATATGCGAAAGTTATCAGAGTATACGAATGGTTAAAATCTAAAAAGTTATTATAGGAAAAGGGTATCTCTTATATCCTTTTTCTCTTCACTCTACTAGGAGGTCTAGGTGAATGACATTTTGGCAGTTTGCATTTAAAAACGTCACAAGGAACGCCAGAGCTTATTTCGCCTATTTTGTAAGCAGTGCGTTCTCCATCGCAATTTTTTTCTCATTTGCAGTTTATTTATTTCATCCGAAATTGCATATGACAGGCGTAAATGCTGCTCTGAACATATTAATGACAATTTCAGAAGTTGTCATTGTATTCTTTTCGTTTTTCTTTTTACTATATTCGATCGGTACTTTCTTAAAAGTACGAAAAAGGCAATTTGGGATTTTAACAGTACTTGGCATATCTCAAAAGCAATTAAAAAGACTCGTATTTCTAGAAAACATGCTAATTGGTGTCCTATCTATATTTTTCGGCATTCAATTAGGGCTTGTCTTTTCACAGTTCTTTTTATTAGTTACCGCCAAAATTACACATGTACCTGGTCTATATTTATATTGGCCTACAGGCGCTATCACTTTAACAACAGTAGTCTTTCTCGGTCTCTTTATCTTTGTATCGTCTTTCACACCGATGCTCATCCGTACGAGAAAAGCTGTACGACTTTTAAAAGAAGGAAAACAGCAAAAAGAAAGAAAAGCATCCGTGCTCATCTCTCTTTTTGGTGCGACATGCTTAATAACTGGATATGTATTAGCAGCCAATCCACTGTATTTTATTTCGCTAGGTGACATCATTGGGCTTTTATATGCAGTCTCTAGTATATTTGTCATTCCATCGCTTATTTCAGCCGGAACATATTTTTTCTTTTCACAGATTAGCTTCTTGCTCATTCGTATATTAAAAACGCGCAGAAAGTTTTATATGAAACGAATTAATATGCTTTGGATTTCTGATTTAGCAGCACGTATTCGGACAAACATTAACATGCTCTTTATTGTAGCGATGCTATCGACTCTCGCTTTTACTATGATTACATTCTTGTACGGTTTTGGGAAATTTACAAAGTTTGATGCAGTAAGGGAAAATCCTTTTCCTTTTACATATTTATCACATACTGAAAACACGTTAGCGGATGAACATTTAAATTGGTTAAAGCAAAAATTCGATGAAGAGCAATTTACTTATAAACAATTTAAAACGGATATATATGAAGTATCTTCAGCGGAAGAATCACCGCAGTTCTATTACGCAATTAAACAAAGCGACTATAATATACTTGCTAAAGCATTAAACTGGGAAAACCTCCACTTGAAGAATAATGAATCTTATGTCCTTATTAAAGATTTAGATAATCAAGTTTTTGAAACCCTTCATGATCAAAAAACGAGAAATACTCTTACGCTGAACCAGAACTCTTTACAATTACACATAAAAGAATATAAAAGTTATAACCCATTCCCAAATGGCTTAATCTCACAATTACTCGTATTATCTGATGAAAATGTAGAGGCATTATCAACCGTCTCAAAACAGATGAGTGTATATAGCTTTAAAGTTAACGACTGGGAAAAAGCTAATAACATCGGTTCGGCATTTATAACAAAAATTGATACTGATAATAGCTCAATTCAAGCAGAGCACCCACCTTTCCATGCGAGTGAAGCGAGTGATTCTCTTTACACAACAAAACAAAATGTCGCTTCATTCTTCTTAATTGGTACTTTCTTAGGTGTTATTTTCTTTATCGGTGCTGGTAGTGTTCTTTACTTCCGAATGTATACAGATTTAACAAATGAGCAAGAAAAGTATGTAACGATTACAAAAATCGGTTTAACAGAAGCTGAAATGAAACGATCTGCTACAATTCAACTTGCCATTTTATTCTTTGTTCCATACATTATGGCATCGATCCATACGATGTTTGCAACAAAGATGCTACAAGAAGTTTTACATCTCTCGTTCTTCGCTGAGATTACAGTCGTACTGATGATTTTTGGAACAGTTGAAATTTTATTTTTCCTTTTAATTCGTTCCTTCTATATGCAAAAATTATCACAACATATTAAGTTTTAACGGATAGAAAGGTGATTACTATGGAAGAAGTTTTACACATAAAAAACGTCTCAAAAGTGTATGAAGGAAAGGTCCCTCATACCGCTTTAAAAAATATAAATTTACATGTAGATAAAGGTGAATTTGTCGCTATAATGGGACCATCTGGTAGCGGTAAATCTACGTTTTTAAACGTTATTTCTACAATTGATTCTCCTACTTCTGGTGATGTCGTGATTAACGGAAAAAAACCGCACACATTTCGTAGAGAGAAGTTAGCTATTTTCCGCCGACAAGAGTTAGGGTTTGTTTTCCAAAACTTTAACCTACTAGATACACTAACAATCGGCGAAAATATCGTACTACCTTTAACATTAGATAATGTTCCATTAAAAGAAATGGATGAAAAGCTTGATAACATTTCAAAAAAGCTTGGAATTGATCATATTTTAGACAAACGTATTTTTGAAGTTTCTGGAGGACAAGCACAGCGTACTGCAGTAGCGCGTGCCGTTATTCATCACCCTTCTTTGTTACTCGCTGATGAACCGACAGGAAACTTGGACTCAAAAGCAGCTATCGATGTAATGGAGTTATTTACGAAGTTAAACAAAGAAGAAGATGCAACGATTTTAATGGTTACGCACGATCCGTTTGCAGCAAGTTATTGTAACCGCGTCATTTTCATTAAAGATGGCGAACTTTACAATGAGCTACACCGCGGATTATACCGTGAGAAATTTTATCAAGAAATATTGGATGTTCTAGCATTACTAGGAGGAAGACGTGGATGACATTTTGGCAATTTGCATTTAAAAATGTCTCACGTAATTCGAAATCATATTTCGCCTACTTTGTAAGTAGTGCGTTTTCTATCATGGTTTTCTTTTCATTTACGGTATACGCGTATCATCCGCGATTACAAATTATGAATAAATTACAGGAACAAGATCCGCTCATGAACTTAGCCGGCATGGCACAGTTTGTTATCGTTTTGTTCTCGTTCTTCTTTCTCTTATATTCTATTGGGACATTTTTAAATGTACGAAAACAACAATTTGGCGTTTTAACTGTTCTCGGTATATCTCAAAAACAATTAAAACGTCTTGTGTTTACTGAAAATATGATCATTGGAATACTCGCTATCTTTGCAGGTATTCAAGGCGGTCTTGTGTTTTCTAACTTTTTCTTACTCGTTACTTCTAAATTAACAAGTGCAAAAGGCCTCTATTTATATTGGCCAACAGAAGCAATTATCGTTACAACCGTAACTTTTATTATTTTATTTTTCATCGTTTCTACGTTTACACCGATGTTCATTCGCACCCGTAAAACAACACAGCTCATTAAGGGGACCAAAAAAGGAGACGTAGAAAAAAAACCATCGATACTCATTTCGATATTTGCTTTAATTTGCTTAGCATTATGTTATTATATCGCTGGTTATCCGCAAGGCTACGTAACAGAAAAAAATGCACAAAATGGATCTGTATTCTTTATCATGTTATCTATTTTGCCACTCGTAGTAGTCGGAACATATTTATTCTTTTCACAAACATTTCTTCTCTTTATCTTCATTTTAAAAAGACGAAGAAAGTTTTATATGAAGCAAATAAATATGTTATGGATTTCAGATTTAACTAGCCGTACTCGTAGTAATATTAATGTGCTCTTTATCGTTTCTATGTTATCAGCACTTGCATTCACAATTATCATTGGGTTATTTGCATCTAATAACAATACAAAAGCAGCGATAGTAGAACGATACCCTTTCCCCTTCACATACATATCCGAAGGAGAAAGTGCACTGGAGCAAAAGCACATTGCTACAATTGAAACGGAGCTTACAAATGCTAATTTTCAATACAATAAATACAAATCTACAGTATTAAAAGATACAGCTTTAAAGGAAGACGTTGCTCTTATGAAAATGAGTGACTATAACGCACTCGCTAAACAATTAAAGAGGCCGAAAATAACTCTTGATTCTACACAAGTTTATATTATTTCTCGTTACTCGCCAGAACTTTTAAATCTTGTATCAAATCCATTTGCTAAACAAAATACGATTATACTTGGCTCTAATAAAAAGGAATTTCATATTAAAGGTTTTATTAATAAAGGAATAGAACCATCCTTTGCATTGCCTCATCTCATTGTTATGGAAGATAATGCAATTGAAAATATGGTTCCTCATATTGAAACAATCACGGTTTATAATTATTTTGTAGAGAACTGGGAAAACACGATTATTCCGACGAAAAATATGTCGCGTACCATTAGTGATGATGCGCACAATTTTCAAGAAAAACATAAAGTAGAACCTATCGGGGTCCCTTTTTCCATTTATACAGCTGCTGATAACCTAAACTACAGTAAAGGGAATTCAATTGCCACTTTCTTTATTTGGACATTTCTCGGCTTTATTTTCTTTATCGGAGCAGCTAGTGTTTTATACTTCCGTATGTATAATGACTTAACAACTGAAAGACAAAAGTATATTACGATTACAAAGCTTGGATTAACTGAGTCAGAAATGTTTCGCTCCGCAACGATTCAATTAGGAATTTTATTTTTCGTCCCTTACATCGTTGCTGGTGTTCACACATTATTTGCTGTTAAGTTTTTACAAAGCATGTTTTCTTTCTCATTACTTAAAGAGACATTGATCGTACTCACTTTATTCGGGATTATCGAGGTTATTTTCTTCTTCTTAATCCGTTCTCTGTACATTAATAAATTATCACAGCATATCAAGATATGAATAAAATGGCCTTGTGCATATTGCACAAGGCTATTTTCAATAGTTTTTAATTAGCAGCAATATCCACCATAGCCGCCACCATAACCGCCGTAACCACCATAACCACAACCGCCGCCTCCGCCGAAGCAGCTAGCACCGATGATAATTAATAAAATAAACAATACGATTAGAAGCGCAAAACCGCCTCCGCACCCATGTCTGCGGTGACAATCATCATGTCTGTGTTCACACTTTTCGCTCATTACTCTATTCCTCCTTTAGTATCATTCATAACAAGTTCCTCTTGTTCTAAATGAGGGGATTCCATTTATAGTATGTTTTCAGGGCAAATAGGAAGCTTGGCTTACCTAAAAACGGGCTTGTTTTAGGAATTGGGCTTGATCAAAAGGCGAATTAGCCTTATCAAGATGTAAGCATAAAGCATTTGACATACTTCTAATTTCTTACTAAAATTTAATTGAACGATCAATCAGTTTTTTGATTATACATTCAAATTATAAAAATCAGGAGTTGAATAGCGTGACTGATTCTTTTATTGCAGAGGCTAGGCGTGAACAAATTATTCTTGCATGTATTGATACATTAGAAGACGTTGGATATAACAACTTAAGCTTAACGAAGGTAGCAAAAAAAGCTAAGATTAGCACTGGACTTATTTCTTATCATTTTAACGATAAGCTTTATCTTATGAATCGGACATTACAATTTTTAGTTGATAAACAACATGAATTTATTAGCAATCGAGTACTATTAGCCCAATCTGAAATAAACAAACTAGAGGCTTTTATTGAAGCACATTTGGCTTATCAAGAAACTCATTACAAAAATAATATTGCCTTAATTGAGATTGTTTTTAATGCGAGAAATGAAGAAAATATTCCTTATTACAGAATCGAAGACGAAGAAGATGACGCCCTTAGAACGATGTTATTGGATATTTTGAAGACTGGTCAACAAAATGGCACGTTTTCTAATTCTTTTCAAACTGATACATTAGCTTCGTTTATTTTAGGAGCAATTGAAGAAAGAATGCTGCAGGCGAATTCATCTATATCTATAGAAAATTACTCAGATGAGCTCATAAAAATGGTGAAGAAACTCACTGTTTAAACATGTCATGATCTTGAAAATAAAAATATATCAAGAAAGGATGAACTACACATGAAAAATACGTCTGTCATTGGATTAGGCCTTTTAGAAAAGCTACTTACGATAGTAAGCCCAATCCTTTTAGGCATCATCGGATATTTTTCACCTAAATTCATAGAAATTATAAAAGGAATTCCTCTTTTTTCTGACTCGAAAATTATAGAACTTTTAAATTCTATTAACCCTTTTTGGCTTCCAATTATCCTCATGTTAATTGGCACTATTGCAGGGATTTTATTTTCTTTAATTATTTATAGTGACGCTTTAAAGATAAAAATCAATTCAGAAAGTATTCATATGAGGAAAGATAATCAAGAAAAACAAATTACAAAGGCGAATGTAAAAGTCGTTTTTGTAGAGAATCGTCAAGTGGTGGTCATTGATCAAGAGGACCGAGAATGGCTACGTGAAACTTCTGATATTAGCCCAAATAAAATTAAAGATACTTTCTTACTACATGACTTCCCATGGGTGGAACAAGATCCTTATAAGCAAGAATATAGTCTATGGAAATTAGAAGATGAGCGACTTAGTAAAAGTGTAAATGCGATTTTATATAAAAGACGAAATGCAATTCGGGAAGGAAACTCGAAAAAAAAGAAGCATTTACGTAAAGATTTGAATGAACTAGGGGTCTTTGTCAAAGACGAAGGAGAAGATCAGTATATTCGTTCTATTAAATAATAGAACGACAGAAAGAACAAATATAAAAAGAGGTCTATCCATAAGTCAGTGAAACCGACTTATAGATAGACCTTTTCTTTTTACAAAAAATTGTTTCGTCTCGCATATTCGTACAGTTATATAAGAGACTTCAAAATCTATAAATGTGAAAATTATTCCTCACTTTTGAATCCCCTAAAGAAACATATTCAATACAAGGGCAAAACCAAATGCAATAAATGATAATAACGTCTCTAGCACCGTCCACGTTTTAAACGTTTCCTTCACTGTCAAACCTAAATACTCTTTTACAAGCCAGAACCCTGCATCATTTACGTGAGAAAACATTAATGAACCTGCTCCAGTTGCAATAACAAGTAACTCTAAATTCACACCAGACATGTGCTGAATAACCGGCGAAACAATTCCTGCCGCTGTCGTTAATGCTACAGTAGCTGATCCGGTCGCTATTCGAATTAAACCGGCTACCATGAAAGCAAGTACGATTGGTGATAACGATATATGTTCCGCCATTTGTGCAATCGCTGTTCCAACGCCGCTTTCAATTAATATTTGTTTAAATCCACCGCCTGCACCAATTATTAAAATAATGGAACCGACCGGTAATAAGCTTTCATCTGTTAATTTTTTAATCATCTTTTTATTAATACCTTGTCTCATGCCAAGTAAATAGAATGCTGCGAAACACGAAATGAGTAAAGCAATTACTGGGCTTCCTACAAAGACGAAAAATTCAGTTATCTTTTTCGGTAATGAAATATACGGTGCGACTACTGATAAAATCATCAATACCACTGGTAATAAAATAATAAAGAATGAAACTTTACGACTCGGTAAATCAGTTGAGACAGTCGTAACTCGAATAAGCTCCGGCTCATTCTCAGGTATAACTCTCTTATGTACCCACTTTGCAAATAATGGTCCTGCAATAATAGCGGTTGGTAATGCAATTATTAATGAATACAATAATACCTTCCCTAAATTCGCATTATAAATACCAATTGCAGTCATCGCACCTGGATGCGGAGGGACTAGCCCATGTACAATAGATAAACCAGCAATGACAGGTAAAGCAATTAATAATATGTTTTGCTTCGTTGTTTTTCGAATGGAAATAACAAGTGGTAATAAAATGACGATCCCCACTTCAAAAAAGACTGGAATCCCTATAACAAACCCTGCAAATAACATAGCCCACGGTAGTTTCTTCACACCGAAAAATCGAATAAAGAAATCTGCCACTTGCATGCCGGCCCCTGAGTCGGACATCATTTTCCCTAAAATTGTTCCGAGAGCTAAAATACCAACTAGATGCCCTAGTACACTACCAACACCAGTTTCATAGGCAGCCACTATTTTCGTTAAATTCAGTCCAGACATTATTGCTAAAAATAAACTAGCAACTGTTAAACTAATAAATGCATGCCATTTCCACCATGATACTCCTAAAATGACAATTGCAATTGCAAGTAACGTGACGATTAATAAGTATATATCCATCTCTCATTCCCCTTACTTTATAAAAAAAGAGGGAAAATCCCCTCTTTTTTATACGTCATAATTCACTACATAATGCTGCATTTCTGTATTGTAGTAGCCTTCGCTATATTCAATTACTTCGCCAACTTCATCGTAAGAATAGCGCATTCGTTTTAATAACGCTGTTCCCTCTTTTTCACCTAACGCTTCTGCAACGAAACTAGGTGCAAGTCCAACAGCGAATTCATCTCTGAAGTTTTCTAAATGAATGCCTCGATCCTCAACTAAATCGTAAAGCGACTGTAAATCAAAGTCCGATAAGTCTGTACTTGCCATTTTCGCTGAGAAATAGTGCGTATAATGAATATACGGCGCATCATTTAACGTATATAAACGTTCAATACGAAAACTCTCTTTCCCAAATAATCGAAACGGCACTGTTCCTTCTTCATTCTGAACGACTTCTGCCTTTAGCAATTTCTTCTGTACTTTATATCCTTCTTCCACTAACACTTCAGTAAATTTCTTACCCTTTGACAGTTTTGTCGCTGAAGTGTTACGGATGACTTTCGTTCCTTTACCGCTTTTCTTCTCCAAATACCCTTCTTGAGCAAGTTCTTTAATTGCATTACGCACTGTAATTTTGCTCACTTTGAACTCTTCTTCTAATTGCGGCTCGGAAGGAATATTCGTATGAATGGCATATATACCATGCAATATTCGATCACGAATAATATTTTTTATTTGTAAATATAATGGTCCTTTTTTCCTCGTTACGTTCACCGTTACACCCACTACCTTTCTACATCACCTACTGATGCCGTCATTGCCCGGAGTATATCTTTCTCTGATGACATTGGCGTATCACCGACGATTGTATGCGCAAGCATTCCAGCTGCTGACGCAAATGAAACAGCTTTCTCTGGTGCAAATCCTTCTATCTCGCCATGAATAATCCCGCTCGTATAAGCATCTCCAGCACCTATTCTATCATATACAGAAAACATAAGTGTTTTTGCAAAAGTGAACGCTCCATCTTTACATATAAATCCG
Organism: Bacillus sp. SH5-2; assembly: GCF_008368905.1. Taxonomy (NCBI): domain Bacteria; kingdom Bacillati; phylum Bacillota; class Bacilli; order Caryophanales; family Bacillaceae; genus Bacillus; species Bacillus sp. SH5-2. The sequence goes on along the minus strand of NZ_QOSD01000022.1, from coordinate 36,986 downwards.
CGAAGTGAATGTGTATTATCACTATTAATAGAGCGATGTGTACCAGCAATTGTAGCGATACTAAACATTTCAGCTACCTTTGGAATGAGATCCACCAGTTGCGCCTCTCGCTCTGTCTCTTCTGTTTTCATTCCAAGAACAAACATCGCATCTTTTTCATTCATCATAACGATATCAGCAAGAGCCAGCATTTCTTCATAATGCGGTTTCGCCTGCTCATATCCGTCTTCTCCCCAAAGAGATGGACGATAATTGCAATCAAAAACGACAGTGCCTCCGTTTTCTTTAACTGCTTTCGCTAAAGATTTCATATGATGGCGCACAGTATCATTCATCGCAAGTGTAATCCCGCAAAAATGAACGATATCAATTTCCTTTGCGATTTCTTCAAATTGATACATTTCTTCACATGCGGTATTGAAGCTACTTTCTAATCGATTCGAATATGTAACGCGGCTTGCACGTGCTCCAAATCCATTTTCTAAAAAGTACATGCCGACATATTTGCCGCCTCTTGAAACAAGCGAGGTTTGCACACCTAACTTTTGAATGTAAGATAATGCCGCATCCCCAACCGAATTTTCAGGTAAAGTTGAAATAAGAAAGCCTTCATGCCCGAGATGAGAAAGTGCTGCCGCAACATTCACACCTGTACCAGAAAATGAGTATTTTAATGTGTTAGCTTGTGATAACAATTCATATCCTGGTACTTGCAGGCGCATCATTACTTCGCCAAATGCTGCAATTTTCTTACGCATATTGATCAACTAACTTCTTCACTACTGCTAATAATTCACGAACATCTTCTGTTTTCGTATTACCAGTTTCCTTATCAATAATAGAAGAGTACACGTGCGGGATGACTTGCTCTACGTTTGCCTCTAGCGCAATACGTACAATTGTTTCGAAGTTTTCTTTATCAATTCTGCCTGTTGGCTCTAATGCAAATCCTTCTTCTGCACATGCTTTCGCAACTGCGCGATATTCTTCTTCATGAGCTAAACCTTTCATCGGGAAGTATTTCAATGAATTTCCGCCCATATCACGTACAAGTGCGATCGCTGTTTTAATTGGAACAATTGCTTTTTCTTCTCCAGCCGCACTAATTGGACCAGTAGAAATATTTACGTATCCTACTTTCCCTGTTGGTGATACTAAACTATTAATCCAGCTATCTTTTCCATCAAGATTTGCACGTGTCGCTCCAACTGAAGGGAACACTTGGTTAATATGGCTACCAGGATAATGCTTCGCAATTTCAGCTACAACTGCTGCTTGGCGATTATCTCCTGCTCCTAGTCCGATTGATACAGCGTCATCAATTTCTTTTCCGTATGCTTTCATCGCTGTAACTGCTTCTTCTACTGTTGGGTAATCTTTTGATAAAACACCGACTACTACATAACCTTCCGCTGCTTCAAAAATGTCCTTCGCATTCTCGATATTGTTCGCTAATACATTTAATGCTACGCGGCCTTTATAAAAACGTTTTTGAATGTTTGTCATTTTAGTTTCCCCCTACAATTTCTCTCATTTTTTCTTCAATCACATGTATGTCATCACCTTGAAGTGGACGTGGATCAATATCAAAGAATCCTTGTCTTACTCCGTAATCACGTGTATAAATGGCGATTTCCCCTTCGCGTAATGCAGTCACAACGTCTTTTGCTGATTTGTTTAATTCTTTCTCGTTAATATGAATACGGGCTCTAAAGATTGCTCTTCCCGCTTCATCTTGAACGATTGTTACATTTACACCGTTTAATTCTTTTAGTGGCATAAGTACTTGTAACAACTCTTTTTCTTGCTGGCTCTTATCTTCTTTTACTCCGTACTCATCAAGCGCTTGAAGTAAGCCGAAAGTTGTTTCTTTCCCAACTTTCATACTTCTTCCGATGCAATGTAATTGCACTTTCAGCCACTCAATATATTTTCGTTTCCCACCAACAATACCAGAAGTAGGTCCTTCAATTGCCTTTGAACCGCTATAAATGGCAAGATCTGAATACTTCACATATTTTTGAATATCTTCTTCAGCTGCTGCATCGACAATAAGTGGAATGTTATTTCGCTGCGCAACTTCCCATGCTTCTTCAACAGAAATCATATTTTTTTGCACGGCATGATGTGATTTTACATATAGAATCGCTGCTGTATTTTCACCAATCGCATCTTCAATATGTTCAGCTTTCCCTTCATTTGCATAACCAACTTCTACGAGTTTTCCTCCACCTAAGTAAATCATCGTTTCAACAGGAGCACCATATTGAACGTTATGACCTTTTAACATAATCACTTCATTTTTCGCGATGACCTCTTGATGAAGTCTTTCACTTTTGCGGCGATTTCCTTCTGTCACAATTGCTGCGATAGAAAGCGCAATTCCGCTCGATGCTGAATTCACAACAACCGCTGCCTCTGAATCTAGAATTCTCGCAATATGGTCTCCTGCTTTATCTACTAAATCAGCAATTTCCACATAATTTTGTCCCCCATGTTTCATTGCATCCATAACTGTATCTGTCGGAGCGGACACACCTAAAATACTCATTCTACCGCTCGCATTAATCACTCTTTTTAATCCATACTTAGCATTCAATGAATGACCCATTGATTACAACCCCTTTCGTATCAATCCTGCTTTCAGCAATGCGCTGATCCCCTTCTGAATCAATTAACGTAACCTTCTCATCTTTCACCGTAAATAAAGTTAAGTTTGCAATATCGCCTTCTTGAATACGGCCAAGCTCTGGTTTCTTAAGCCACTCTGCTGCATTTTTCGTAACTGCATCGATCACTTCTTCTAGCGAATAACCTAAGTAAAGGAATTTCGAAAGAACGTGAGCCATACTATACACTGGACCGTGTATACGGTTCTTCCGGTAAATATCTGTACTAATTGTATTAAAAGCAATATCGTGACGCTTCGCTGCTTCTGCTACTTTAAAAGAAAAACTAGCATTCCCGTGACCAACATCTAAATGTACGCCGCGATTCACTGCATCTAATAAAACTGGTAGCGGTTTGCCTTCTTCATCAAATAAGTTATTTTCTTTCCCGTTTAAATAATGTGTAATAACATCATCTTTTTCTAAAAGAGGTACAACTTCCTCAATGCGAGGAGGCGCTGAACCGATATGTACCATAATCGGTAATGATGTTTCACGGGATAAAGAGCACGCAACATGTAGCGGTTCAATTCCACTATCACAAACGACGCTTTTACTCATTCTCGCTTTCAACCCAACAATCACATCTTTATACTTTTCTACTGCTTCTATTACTTTCTCTTTATCGATCCATTCCATATTGGATAACTCATCAATTCGTTTCAAACCGATGCGAGAAATATTTAAAAAGGCAAATAAATTCGTTTTTGCCTGCTCTCTACTTTTTACTAAATCTGCAATGCGATCAGCTCCGCAGCTACCCGCATCAACAATTGTCGTTACCCCTTGCTTAACGCCAATTTCATCCACCTCATCGCCATACGGATCAAACTCTGGAAAAGCATGAACGTGCAAATCAATCCAGCCACTCGATACGTAAGTACCTGAGTAATCAAGAACCTTTCCACCCTCGCCAGCACCAGCTTTCGTCACCTGTGCGATTTTATTATTTTCAATTACAATGTCAATCTCTTCCCCGTTCACACGTTTCACATTACGTAGTACGAATCGTTCTGTCATTGTACTTCCACCCTTTTCTATAAGAAGCCATAAGAATACGCTTACATTAAAGTTTCATTTTTATTTATCTCTTTCACATATTTAGAGTAGCACAAAAAAAGGGAGAAGTAAATATAACGTTATAATGTTTAATTTTATATTACTTTCTTCTCTACTTTTAAAGTGAGAGTTTTCATTACATATTCGGACAACCTATAAGTAGGAGGGATATTCTTGAGATTTCGAATTTTATTATTTATAACCTTAGTCACTTTGTATGTACCAACAACGGTTAGCGCAGCCCCTCCATCACTCACGGCTGCATTTATCCGGGATCATCAGCTATGGATAAAGAAAGGAAATCAAGAAATACAAATCACAAAGAATCGATATGTGTATTCTCCAAAATGGTCTTATGATGGTAGGTTTATTGGTTATATTGATAGTGATGAAACGGGTAAAAAATCTAACCTATTCATCTATGATACGAAGGAGAAAATAAACTATCAGCCTTATGTAAGAGTCGTAACATCTGACTTTAAGTGGTCGCCAAACAAAAATCAATTGGCTTACACTGATCAAGGTTTATTAAACGTTACAAAAATAAAAAATGGTCGCCCGCACGGTTTTGAAAATGTATCACTTGGGGTTAGTGATTTCGAATGGTTCCCGAATGGAAAGGAATTTATCGTTTCCTCACAATCCTGCTTGCGTCCGACTGGATGGGGCGATGTTCCACTTTATAAAATTCCAGTCGATGCAAATCTTGCTAAAGATAAAATAAAGCCTTTTTATACGATTCAAACAAATGAAACTGATTTATTTGCGGTGTATACTAACTATTTCAAGTGGAGTTCTGATGGAAAGTGGATTAGTTTTTTGGCCAGTCCTACTGCCTCCTTGGCAATGGATAGTAATACATTATGTGTTATCTCCTCAAAAGGGACACACTTTCGAACGCTTGGTAACATGCTATGGTTCAAAGACTGGATGAAGTGGGCTCCATCAGCCAATCAACTGGCCTATATTTCAGGAGAAGGAAGGTTTTTTGTAGAAAATAAAAAACTCACAATTGCAGAAATGGTAACAGCAAAACAACAAAAGGAATACACACCTATAGGTTATGTAGACCTTGATTTAGAATGGCTTTCATCAAACAAAGTCGTTGTGGCTCGCGCAAAAGAAAACAAGGCATGGAAAGAAGATCCTGTTCCGACGATGTTTACAACACTTTATATGATCAATATAAAAACAGAAGAACAGCGACAAATCTCATTCCCAAAACAGAATGAACGTGATGAAGACCCTCAAGTTATTGGACCTTATCTTACTTGGCTTCGCAAGAAAACAAATGTATATAAAGGCGATGTCTGGATGAAGGATAGCTTACATAGTCAGGAGTATATATGGCTGAAAAATGTTGATGAAGCTCCGATTTTTTTACTCTGAATAAACGTCATTGAAAATGTACGAATTACAATCCTCGTCATATAAAGGTTACTTCTTCTATTATTCAGGATTGTACTTGTTCCTCTATTTTGATTCTCCCACGATAGAGCACTATTATGGGAGAATCAAGATTATCTATTCCTGAACCGTCACAACAACCCCATCCACATTGTTCCCTGAAATTTCATACTGCTTATTCACCGGAACATTCACATTCATGTTCCCGGAAACTTTATAATAAGAAACCGTATATTTCTTACCTTCCACATCGGTTGTGATTTCTTTTTTCTCTTTTAAGAATTCTAAGTATTCCTCTAATGTAATTTTCTTTTTTTGCATAATCGCACTATGAGGTAGGCCGACATAACGGATGTGCCATGGCTCATATTGGATACCTGTAATGCTACTTTTATTTTTCGGATAGCGTAATACAAATCCGTGCTTCCATACATTCTCTTCAATCCATTTTCCTTCAGGCGCTTTCTCCATTTTCTTTTGCGTCGATCCAACGTCCAGTGATAACCCTAAATTATGCTCACTGTATCCTGCTGGAAGTGCATAATCAGATCCCATTTTTTCATATAGCTGTCTTTGCTCTTGGAAATCTCGATAGCCGCTATTCATTAAGAAGTGTTGTACGCCATCTTTTCCAGCCGCATCGACAACGTTCAAAAACTTTTTTACAACATCCTTTGATAAACGAAGGTTTCTATCAAATATTACGTAACCTCTTACTAATTCACTGCTGTGATTTACATTTATAATGTCAGACCTAATGCTATCCTTTTTTAGTGGGTAATCTTTGTTAACTAATAATAGATCCCCTTTATAAATTTCTTCTTTTGTAATCTCTACCTTTTCCATATTTGCATTCTTTATTGCACTATTTTCCTCGCCGATTTTCACATCAATTTCTTTTTGAAATAACGGTGATATATATAAGCCTACACAGATTGTGCATGCGATAAAAAGAGAAATAAATACCCACTTTTTCATTTCTAGTTCCTCCTTAACGTAACTTACGTATAGAATAGAAAAAACTATTAAAATAAAAAGTGGGGTAAAGTTTAAATTTTTATTAAATTGTTAAGTTCTCGTCTTTTGGCAATCGCACTTCAAACATTGTTCTAACTACATTACTTTCAGCAGAAATCGTACCGTTATGCTGTTCAACAATATTTTTCGCAATAAATAGCCCAAGGCCTGTCCCGCCACGGTTCTCTGACCTCGATTTATCACCTGTATAAAACATATCAAAAAGATACGGTAGGTCCTCTTCTGGAATGCTATCTCCGTAATTCATAACTTGTACAACAACTTCTTCATTATCGATATACCCATTCAGATCAACAAATTGCCCATCATATCCGTAACGAACAGCATTTGTTAACAAGTTTTCAAATACTCTAGCTAACAATTTTCCATCACCGTTAATCGGTAAATGCGGATCAATATTCAATCTAGCTTCTAAATGATGTTTCTCTAATAGCGGATATAATTCCTCATCTAGCTGTATAAACAGCTCACTTATGTCAATCGGCTTTTTATCCAGCTTTAGCATGCCATAGTTCATACGTGTAATTTCAAATAGCTCATCAATTAAACTTTCCAGTCTTTGCGATTTCGTATATGCAATTGTGGAGAAATGTTTAATTTGTTCTTTTGTTAAATTTTCATCTTTAAGAATTAAATCTAAATATCCTAACACGGATGTTAATGGTGTTCTTAAATCATGAGCTAAATTCACAACGAGCTGATCTTTACTACTTTCCGCGAAGTCTCCTCGTTCCACTGCTTCCTTTAATTTTTCACTCGCGATATTAATTTCGCGGGCGATATTTCCAAACTCATCATTTGATGAAACTTGAACTTGTTTTGTAAAATCTCCGTTCGCAAGATGATGAATCCCAGTAGAAATTTCACTAAAGTATTTTAAATATGGTTTTGTCAAAAAGAAGAAAAAGATAATAGATAACGGAATAAAGAAAATTAAAAAGAAGTTAATGTCTCCAAATTCCCTTACCATTGACCTAAATTGCGCTAAAGGCTCTTCGTAGCGAACCATCGTTTTATAATACAACTGCAATCCTTTATAAATTATATAAGTTACAGTAGCTGCGAGCACCATACTTAATGCAAATAAGGCAATCATTTTAAAACGAAAGCTTTTCATCACGTTACCCATTGAAAGTATACCCTACTCCCCACACTGTTTTTATTAGCTTATCTTTTCTTTTATCTTCCCCAATCTTTTTCCGTAACGTACGAATATGTACCATAACTGTATTTCCGCCTTCATAATAATCATCTGCCCATACTTGCTGAAAAATATTTTCCACATTATACACTTTCTTCGGATGGCTCGCTAATAAATATAAAATATCAAACTCTTTCGGTGTTAACTCAATTTGCTCTCCATAGACGTTCACTGTTCTTCGCTCAGGATCAATAATAACTCCGCCTACCTCTAAAGCAGATTTATTCTCCGCTACTTTCGGCTGATTTAACGTAAGGAACCTACGCAATTGTGCATTTACACGTGCAACTAATTCAATCGGTGTAAAAGGTTTTGTCATATAATCATCTGCACCTAGCACAAGACCTGTCACCTTATCAAAATCAGACGTTTTCGCACTTAAGAAAATGATTGGCATATGGTGCTTCGCGCGAATTTGGCGCGTCACCTCATACCCATCCATTTTCGGCATCATAATATCTAAAACCACTAAGTCGATTGGCTGCGTTTCAATAATATGAATTGCCTCTTCTCCATCAGCTGCTTTCACGACGTGGTACCCTTCTTTTTCTAAATGTATCTCAATTAAATCAGCAATTTCTGCCTCATCATCCGCTATTAAAATTGAAATGCGCTTCATTTTACTCCCCCTTTATACGCTCGATTTTAAACTAGTCTATCCAATTTGTACAATACAAAAAGGCTACTCGCGGGAGTAACCTTAGTAAATGAAATTATATCGCCGATTTTTCAAATATATCGAACACAACTTGAAATATATCAACGATTTTTTTAATATATCGACGTTTCGACAAGGAATATCGACTTACCGACAATTAACGACGAAATTCGCCCACTATTTTAAAGACTCAACCTACCGCTCCAAAACAATCCGCTGCTTCGTGATTTCCGCCAATCTCCAGCGATCTACCTCATACTCAGTATCAACACTTTGCGGCACCATCACTTTCCCGCCCTCAAGCATCACTTCCGGCGAAATAATATCCCTCTCCCAATGCCTATTAGAGGCAGATATGTCGCCTGGGATTGTAAAGTTCGGCAATGAAGCAAGCGCAACATTTTGTGCTCGTGAAATCCCCATCTCTACCATACCGCCGCACCAAACAGGAATATTATGCTCCATACAATAATTATGAATTTGAATCGATTCTGTTAATCCGCCCACTCGCCCTGGTTTAATGTTAACGATGCGGCAACTACCAAGCGTAATCGCAACGCGCGCATCTTCTAAACTATGGATACTTTCGTCTAAACAAATCGGTGTTTCAATCTTCTTCTGCAGCTGTGCATGATCAAGAAAATCATAATCCGCTAAGGGCTGTTCAATCATCATCAGTTGAAATTCATCTAATCGTTTCAACTTCTCCGTATCAGCCAATGTGTAAGCTGAATTCGCATCAGCCATTAACGGGATGTGCGGGAACTCTTTACGAATCTCTTTCAATAACTCGTAGTCATGCTCTGGCTTTATTTTCACTTTAAAACGCTCGTACCCTTCTTCCGCGTACTTCTCGATTTGTTTTAACATAACCGGAATCGTATTTATTCCAATTACAACACCAACTTCAATTTCATTCTTAGTTCCACCAAGTAATGTCGCTAATGACTTCTTTTGTCGCTTTGCATATAAATCCCAAACAGCCCCTTCAATGCCCGCCTTTGCCATTCGGTTTCTTTTTATATGCTGGAACAAACTCGGTATTTCGTTCGGATGTGAAATTTCAGCTTTTAATAAATCAGGTAATAAAAAATCTTGCAGTACATGCAGCGCTGTCTTCACTGTTTCTTCCGTATACCACGGTTCAGAGAACGCAACGACTTCGCCAAAACCAATGCGCCCGTCCGTATCTTCTAATTCAATGACGATACTCTCACGCTTTTCATAAGTTCCGTAGCTTGCAGCAAACGGGATTACGAGTGGCATTTCCGTTATATGAAGTGTTGCTTTTTTGATTTCCACTTACATCTCCTCCACTAATTGTCTTAACTCTCGTCTTAACAATTTTTTCGAAGCATTTCGTGGTAATTCCTCTAAGAAACACGCTTTCTTCGGTACTTTATATTTCGCTAATTTCTCCTCGCAAAAATGAAGAATTTCTTCTTCTGTTACCGTCCCGCTTTTTACAACAAAAGCAGCGGGTACTTGTCCCCATTTATCGTCAGCCATACCGACAACACCTGCTTCCGCTACCGCTGGATGAGAAAGCAACACTTCTTCTATTTGAGCTGGATATATATTCTCTCCGCCAGAAATAATTAAATCGCTGCGGCGATCTAATACGTATAAAAATCCTTCTTCATCTAAATAACCGAGGTCACCAGTATGAAGCCATCCGTTTTGAATGGTCTCTCGCGTCGCATCTTCACGGTTAAAGTAACCGCCTGTTACGTTTGGTCCTTTTACTACGATTTCGCCTTCCGCAAACGGCGGCACTACTACACCGTCTTTTTCAATACGAAGTTGGCACTGAAATAGTGGTTTTCCAGCTGATCCTACTTTCGTTAACATGTAATCTGCTGATAACGTACAAATTTGCGATGATGTTTCTGTCATACCGTACGTTTGATACACAGGAATTCCTTTTTCCACACACGTTTCTAATAACGGTTTCGGCGCTGGTCCTCCGCCAAGTAACATGCATCGTAAAGAAGATGGATATGTTCCTTCTCCAAGTCGTTCTAATAAATCAGTTAACATTTTAGAAACAACAGAAATAATCGTTACGCCTCTCGTTTGAAGTGCTTTATGAATAAAGTCCGCATCATACTTTGGAACGAGTAAAATGCGCATGCCATACATAATATTTTTCATTAAAAGAGATAGCCCGCCAACATGGAACATCGGCATACAAGCTAACCAGCAATCATCATCACGAAGCCCTAAGTTAAGCGCAGAGCCAACCGCGCTTGCCCAGTGATTTCCGTACGTTAAAATAACGCCTTTCGGTTTTCCTGTCGTCCCTGACGTATAAATGATTGTCATCGCTTCTTCTAAAGAAAACTCTTCTTGTATAGATGCTTCCGCCTTCGGTCCATTCATCACTTCAGCGAACGAATATACAGGAACAGCCTTAGCATCAAAATCTTGATCCGTCACTAAACAAATCACTTCAGCATCATCCATTTGCCAAAGTAGCTCTTCTCTTGAAAGACGCGTATTTAAAAGTACAGCTACTGCACCTATGTAAGATAGGGCGTGAATCACTGTAATCATCTCCATACCATTTTTCATCAGAACAGCCACCTTTTGCCCCTGCCTCACTCCAACATGTGAAAGCTGTTCACAAACAGATACTACTTTTTCATGCAACTGCATAAAAGTAACTTTCTCTTCCTCTATTTCAATTGCAGTGCGATCTGGTGTTAAAAATGCACGTTGCATTAACCAATTCGGCATCGTCTCCATCACTCATTCTCCTTTCATGAAAGAAAGAGACTTGATATGACATCAAGTCTCTTAGTTGTTTTGTTTCCGGTTTGATCTTATCCAGCTGCGCCTCCTAGCCCCTTCCGTCTAAGAACCTTCCGCACAAGAAAGTAAAAAACACTTTCTGTGCGAAAGAACCTTAGCCAACGGGGCTAAACAGTCGGCTCCGCTTTTAAAACATCCAGCTACAGCAGCTAGAATGTTCGGTGGCTTCACTTCTTCCTATGAGGCAAAAAGCGCCTCTACGTCAGAAGCTCCATCCCCCTCACATTCTGAACGAGCCACTTCCGCTTTTGGTCTCATCCAGCTACAGCGGCTAGAACAGTCGGTCGTTTCACGCCTTCCTACGAGGCAAAAAGCGCCTCTACGTCAGGAGTTCCAACGCCCTCTTGTTCTAAGCGAGCCGCTTCCGCTTTTGGTTTGATCACGGGAAACGAGGGAATTGACCGAAGTCCGGACTGCGTTTTTCTTTGAACGCGTCGCGACCTTCTTTTGCTTCGTCAGTTGTGTAGTACAATAACGTAGCATCTCCAGCTAATTGTTGAATACCAGCTAGACCGTCTGTGTCTGCGTTGAATGCAGCTTTTAGGAAACGAAGTGCCATTGGGCTGTTTGCTAAAATTTCTTGTGCCCATTGTACTGTTTCTGCTTCAAGCTCTTCTAATGGTACTACTGTATTTACTAAGCCCATATCAAGCGCTTCTTGTGCGTTGTATTGACGGCATAGGTACCAAATTTCGCGAGCTTTCTTGTGACCTACCATACGAGCTAAGTAACCAGCTCCGTATCCACCATCAAAGCTTCCTACTTTAGGACCTGTTTGTCCGAATACAGCGTTGTCTGCAGCGATTGTTAAGTCACATACGATATGAAGTACGTGTCCACCACCGATTGCATAACCTGCTACCATTGCGATAACTGGTTTAGGAATTGCGCGAATTAGACGTTGTAAGTCTAATACATTTAAACGAGGGATTTGGTCGTCACCTACATATCCACCATGACCGCGAACTTTTTGGTCGCCACCTGAACAGAATGCACGTCCACCTTCACCTGTTAAAATGATAACGCCAACATTTGCATCATCACGAGCTTGTGCAAATGCATCGATTAACTCCATTACCGTTTTAGGACGGAATGCGTTATGTACTTCAGGGCGGTTAATCGAAATCTTTGCGATACCATTGTATGTTGAATAAATAATATCTTCGTAATTGCCTTCTTTTACCCATTCAATAGCCATTACAACTACCTCCTTGTATATTTCTGATCTCCTCTATAAGTGTGTCTTCCTTCTTAGATGAAAAAAGCATCACTGCATAGTTTTTAGAAATCCCTTTACTATTGTATCAAACTTTTCCGGTTGTTCCACATGAATTGCATGGCCAGCACCATCAATTTTGACAAATTTCGCGTCAGGAGCGCATTTTTCGATGTTTTTTAATATGTGAAAGAACTTTTCATCATGCTCTCCGTTCATCAAAAGAACAGGCATTTTTAAGTTTTGCAGCTCATTCCACCATGAAGGCTGAGCCCCTGTTCCCATGCCGCGCAAGCTATTTGCGAGCCCTCTTGGATTGTTAGCAAGTCGTTCTTTTCGCACTGCTTCTTGTACGTTTTGCGCTAAACTTTTTTGCGTTTTAAACAGCGGAATATTTTCCCACATCGATACAAAAATTCTGATGCCCTCTCGCTCAATTTTATTGGCAAGTTGCTCATCTTTTTCACGACGTTCTTTTCGCTCATCTTCACTTTCAAGACCAGCTGTACAATTTTCTAATAATAGAGAATGTACATACTCTGGATATAGACATGCCATCGTAATCGCCAGTCTACCGCCCATTGAATAACCGAGTATGTGCGCCTTTTCAATATGAAGGTAATCTAGCAATTCTTTCATTTGCAATGCCGCATTTCGAATATCATAATGTGCCACATCTTCAGGGCTTTCCGTTTTTCCGTGCCCAACAATGTCTACTAAAATGACTTGAAACTGCTCGCTCCAAGAAGGAACGAAGGAACGCCACGTTTCCATGCTTCCCGTAAAACCATGAAGAAGTAGAAGTGGTTCCCCGCTTCCGACTACTTCATATTCATACGTTACACCTTGCAGCGTTACGTTCATTTTGATTCACCTTGCAAAGATGTAGTAATTACGTCCATCGTTTTTGCCCATAATGTACGGTGCAATGTTAAGTTTTCATCACGGTTCGTACAAATTTCTACAACGTGTAAACCTTTTGTTGTCGTTCCCTTTTGCACTTCTTCTCGGAAGTTTTCCCAACCATTTACACGGCTAAATGAACCGCCGTACATTTTAACAACATGCTCATAATCAAGCCCAATTGGAGTTCCAAATAATGATTCGAAGTGTTCCTTTTTCTCATATTGTGGTAAGAATGAGAAAATACCTCCACCGTCATTATTTACAACGACAATCGTTATATTTAATTCATGTAATTTTGCGGCTAATAATCCGTTTAGATCGTGATAGAATGATAAATCACCGATCACTAATACGAGCGGATCGCAAATAATGCTCGCTCCTAAAGCTGTCGAGATGATTCCATCAATCCCATTTACACCACGGTTTGCCATCACTTGAATATTTTTATCCGATGTGAAAAAGAATGAATCTGTATCACGAATTGGCATACTATTACTCGCAAATAATGTTGCTCCTTCTGGTAGCACACGTACAATATCCGTAATAACTTTTCCTTCAAATGCTGTTTCATATTCTTCTACTTCAAGGAGCGTTTCCTTCGTTTTTCCGTTTATATGTTGCCACATTTGGGACCAATCATTCTTTTTCATAGCTGGCATTTTTTCTATTAGTGCCTTGCAAAATGCAATATTACTTGCTTGTACAACTTCTGTTGCAACTAGGGCTGGATCTCTCCATTGTCCGGATTCATCAACAACGATATGAACGGCCTTCGTTTGTTTTTTGATGAACTGCGTTAATGCTTTGGAAACAGGCATTCCTCCAAAACGAATAATCACGTCTGGCTTCCAAGTTTCTTTTAACAATTCATTTCGTAAAAATGTATCGTAACAGTCGATTACCATCGTTTTATCGTGATGTCCACTACGGATGTTAGAAAGTGGATCCGCTAATATTGGATATCCCGTTTTCTCAGCTAGTTCTGCTGCCAATGCTGCGATTTCTGAATGACTATCGTCTCCACAAATAATAAGCCCCTTTTCCATATGTGAAAGGCGCCCTACAAGAGAATCTACATATTCACTCGGCATCGTCACGTTCCCTTGCTGAACTACTCCTGGATATTCCCCGCGTCCTTTATCCCATAAACTTTCTAATGAAAAATCCGGGATAAGCGGTTCACGAACTGGAAAATTAAGATGAACAGGTCCTTGCGGCGCTAAACAAGCATTTGCTATCGCTCGCTGCGTCGTCATCCGGGCGTAATGATACATCGCTTCACTCGTTTCTGGAAGTGCCATCTCTGTAAATTGCTTCACAAAAGTGCCGTATAAATTGAATTGATTCATCGCTTGTGGTGCACCCACATCTCTTAATTCATGTGGTCTATCCGCTGTTAAGATGACAAGCGGCACTCGTGAATGAAAAGCTTCACATACAGCAGGATAATAGTTCGCTGCTGCTGTTCCTGACGTACATAATAATGCTACTGGACGCTTCTTCGCCTTTGCGATACCAAGCGCAAAAAATCCTGCAGATCTTTCGTCTACATGTAAATATGTGTTCATTCCTTCGTGTTGTTCCATTAGTAAAGCAATCGGCGTTGACCGTGAGCCTGGACTAATGACAACATCACATACATCTAGACGCGTCAGTTCATCCACGAACGCGCCTAAATAATATGATAATGCTTCTATATGATTGTTCATTTCATTAATTCCTCCAAAGCACCAAGCATCGGTCTAAACTTCAAACTTGTTTCTTCATATTCAAGTTGCGGTACTGAATCGATTACAATCCCGCAACCGGCAAATAAGGATGCCTTCTCGCCATTTAATAAGCCGCAGCGAAGCGCAACCGCAAATTCACCATTTCCTTCATCATCTATCCAGCCAATTGGTGCACCGTACAATCCTCTGTCTAACAATTCCACATCACGAATCAGTTTCATCGCTTCCAAACGAGGTGTCCCGCCAAGAGCTGGTGTTGGATGTAGTTCTTCTACCATTGTTAAAAGACTCGCATCGCCTTTTGCCTCTACAGGCGTATATAAATGAATTAAGTTTTTCGTTGTTAATAAGCCCGGCCTTTCCGGAATATTAACGAATTCACAGTGCTCGTTTAATACCGACCTGATCATATTCACAACATAACCGTGTTCAGCTAAATTCTTTTCATCATGAAGAAGCGTATTACCATTTTGTTCACTTTCTTCTATAGAATGCCCATGACCAATTGAACCAGCAAGACACATCGATGTAAATTTCTCATCTTCTTTGCGAATCAATCGTTCTGGCGTCGCTCCTAAGAAACATGCTCCTTTATAATCAAAAGAAAATACGTAACAATCCGGTTGCCCAATGCGAAGTGCTTCTAAAACAAGCGCAGAATCAATATGATGATTCATCTCTACTTTTAGCTCCCTCGCTAATACAACCTTCTGCACGTTCCCCTGCTTCATCTCATCTTGCACTTTCTCGATGGCCTTCATCCAGCCTTTCGGATCCACTTCTACTTTAGAAGTAACTGTTAATTTCGATCCTTCTAGCGCACATGTACTCTCCCTCAAAATTTTCTCTTCTAAAGAAACAATTTCGTTATAAAGAGTTTCTGCACAATCTGTTGCTGAAACGAATGTATTCATTGTTAACCATGCTTTTTCATTTTTTACAGTTAATAAAAATGCTGGTAGTGAAAATGTCGTATCATCAAATTCTTTCCATAAGTCCGTTTTCTCTTTTTCTTGGTCAAATGAAAATCCGCCAAATAAAAGTGGACCTGTTCCAAACTCGTATCTTTCTCTTTGTATAAATGCTTTCTCTTTTACTTTATCCCACTCGTCACGAGCCGTTTGAAAGCGTTTGTGAGAAGAAGTTGCTATAGTGAAAACAGAGCCAATTCCAGCAAATATTACATGCTGAGCTGGATCTGCAAAATAACATCTATTTTCGAATGAAGTCCTTTCTCCTGCTGCATAAAACAGAAGTGGATCCACCCAGTCTATTTGTTTTACAAAACTAACTAATGTTTTTTTATTAGTTGCACGCTTAATGGCTGCATTCAAAACTTCTTGCAAGCCTTTTTGTTTCGTTTGAATCACAATTGTCTCCCCCCTATGGGCGAAAAATAGTCATAATTACGCTTGATTTTAAGATACACCTCAAACGAAAGGCCTGTCAACGTTTAGCATTTCTGAGAAATTCACCTTTTCTTCCTAGAAAATAAAAGTTGACACTAAATGATGCTTTTTCTACACTTAATTGTGTACAATATGTGACCTAAGGAGGATTCAACATGGAAATGAACGTCGAAACGAATTCCTCTCCTACGGCGCCAAAGCCAAGTAAACAAACAGGCTGGCGCATTTGGTGGAGTTTACTACGTCCCCATACATTAACAGCCGCTTTCGTTCCTGTTTTCATCGGAACAGCATATGCGATGCAGGTCGGCGGTATAAATCAAATACATCTTCCTCTTTTCTTTATGATGCTTCTTGCTTGTCTTCTCATTCAAGCAGCGACGAACATGTTTAACGAATACTTTGATTATAAAAGAGGATTAGATCATGAAGGTTCAGTTGGTATCGGCGGCGCTATCGTTCGCGACGGTATTCAACCCAAAACAGTACTGAACTTAGCATTTGGATTTTTTGGCATCGCAATGCTACTAGGTGTTTATATTTGTATGAACTCCAGCTGGTGGCTTGCTGCAATCGGTCTTGTTTGTATGGCCGTTGCTTACCTTTATACAGGTGGACCAATTCCAATTGCATATACACCATTTGGAGAACTAACAGCAGGATTATTTATGGGCGTCATTATTATTGGTATTTCATTCTTTATCCAAACTGGAACTGTAACATCTGAAGTGATTTTACTGTCTATCCCAAGCTCCATTTTAATTGGTGCCATTTTACTATCTAACAACATTCGCGATTTAGATGGCGATAAGGAAAATGGTCGTAAAACATTAGCAATTCTCGTTGGACGAGAGAGAGCCATTGGTGTTCTCGCTTCTATGTTTATCGTTGCTTACATTTGGACAATTGCTTTAATTATTGTGAACATCGTCTCACCATGGATGCTTATCGTATTCCTAAGTGCCCCAAAAGCATTGAAAGCAACAAAAGGTTTCATCGGCAAAAGCCTTCCAATGGAAATGGCACCTGCGATGATTGCAACAGCAAAAACAAATACAATCTTCGGTCTCCTCATGGGAATCGGATTACTACTTGGATATTTCTTATAGAAAGGAGCTGCATTTGCAGCTCCTTTTTTCATATACCAATTTCAAAGCTGAAATTCATCTCATAATTCCTACTCCCAACGCTCATACTATGTAAAGAAACTGAATTGTAGGAAGGTGGACGACTATGTTAACTCCACAACAAATAAATCAATTTAAATCCGTTTTAGAAAAACAACAACAAGAACTAGAGCAAACGATTCAAACACATGAAAATGAAGACCGTGCATCTGAACGCGATTCCGTTGGAGAATTATCTAGTTATGATAACCATCCAGCTGATATGGCAACAGAATTATATGAACGTGAAAAGGATTTTGGACTCATCGAACTTTGGCATAAACAGCTAGAAGATACGAAAAACGCCCTACAAAAAATAGAAGCGGGCACATATGGAATTTGTGAAGTATCCGGTGAGGAAATTCCATTTGAAAGATTAGAAGCGATGCCAACTGCTACGACATGTGTTCAGCACGCGACAAATAAATTAAATATGGAAACTCGTCCAGTTGAAGAGGAAGTGTTATCTCCTTCTTTTCATAAGCACGATGAAGACCATTCTGTGGAGTACGATGCGGAAGATGCGTGGCAAGATGTCGCAAATTACGGAACGTCCGAAACACCGTCCGATTTAGAAAGACAAGATTCAAAAAACTATAATGGTATGTACGTAAATAGTGAGGAAAACGTAGGCTATGTAGAGGATTTTGAAAACTTTATCGGTACGGACATGTATGGGGAAAATCCGCAAGTTTTCGCAACAGAAGAACATGAGGAATATGAACAAATGCTTGATGATTTTGAAGAACGTACCTTCAAAGGCGAATTATCTTCAAATGAATCTAGTTCCAAAGAATAAAAAAAAGCATTCCGAAAATCGGAATGCTTTTTATCGCTAGCTAATTAGTTTTTTGTAACGTTAGCAGCTTGTGGTCCACGGTTACCTTCAACGATTTCGAAAGAAACTTCTTGACCTTCTTCTAAAGTTTTGAATCCGTCACCTTGGATAGCTGAGAAGTGAACGAATACATCGTCTCCACCTTCAACTTCGATGAAACCAAAACCTTTTTCGCTGTTAAACCATTTAACTTTACCTGTTTGCATGTCATGTACCTCCTAAATAAAAATGAAACTATGAATCCACATGAAAAGGTGGATATAAAGGACATGAATGTATAACAAGCTTACAGCCTTTAATTCAACGTGCTTTATTTCCGTACCACATTATGTAGCTCAATAGTGATTTCACTATATCACGCTATATTAAAAACGTCAAATGAGAACACTTTCATTTCATTATTTTTTATAACACTAGTATAACCTTAAATTTTCATTCTATTTTTATTCAAAAATTAACAAAAATACAGTACTCTAATTCTTTTAACTTCTGTACAATATAATTACTACATAATTATGAGGTGAAAAAATGCAAGCACATGAAATCGAGTATAAGTTATATGGCGATGATATGCAGTTTGTTGAAATTGAGTTAGACCCAGAAGAAAGCGTTATCGCTGAAGCTGGCGCAATGATGATGATGGAAGATTACATCGAAATGGAAACAATCTTCGGTGATGGTTCTGGACCATCTAGCGGTTTATTTGGCAAATTAATGGGCGCTGGTAAGCGTCTCGTTACAGGTGAAAGCATGTTTATGACTGTCTTTACAAATACAGGTCACGGCAAACGCCACGTATCCTTTGCTGCTCCTTACCCTGGTAAAATTATTCCTGTTGATTTAACAGAATATCAAGGAAAAGTAGTTTGTCAAAAAGACGCATTTCTTTGCGCAGCAAAAGGTGTTTCTATCGGAATCGAGTTTACAAAGAAAATTGGAACTGGCTTCTTCGGTGGTGAAGGCTTCATCATGCAGAAACTTGAAGGTGACGGACTTGCTTTCATGCACGCAGGCGGAACTGTATATAAGCGTGAATTGAAGCCTGGCGAAAAGCTTCGTATTGATACAGGCTGTCTCGTTGCCATGACAAAAGACGTTAACTATGATGTCGAGTTCGTTGGAAAAGTAAAAACAGCTCTATTTGGCGGCGAAGGTTTATTCTTCGCAACATTAGAAGGGCCTGGAACAGTTTGGATCCAATCCTTAACACTTAGTCGCTTAGCAGCACGCCTTACAAGCCCAGCTGCTCAAAGCAGTGGCGAAGGTAGTGTTTTAGGTGGACTTGGCCGTTTATTAGATGGAAAAGAGTAAAAAGTGCCCTTATTGGGCGCTTTTTATTTTTGTAAACTATACTTTTACTTTTACCAGCACGTAACTGAATGTGTAAGCCTCATTTTCAAAACCCTCCAAAAGAATGAATCAAGTCCCTCACTGCATATATTAAACTATACCTTTTCGTAAGGAGGGCTCCCTTAATGCGTACTCCTTTATCCTTTGATAAAGATACCGCCCTACTGTTAGCTTCTTGTTGTGAGCTAACGTATGAACAATATAAACAAAATGGGATTTTCAAAATACCGGATGGTTTTCAATATGTACAAGGCTTTCAAGGGAAAGCCATCCAAACGACAGAATGGTTCGGATTTATATTAGAATCTGAGGATACCATTATTATAGCTTTTCGAGGCACACAAACAGATACAGATTGGATTATCGATTCACTCGTCAACCAAAAACCATATCCATATGCTTTAAACAGCGGAAATGTCCATAATGGCTTTCTTTCTATTTATGAATCTTTCCGAGATTCTATTATGGATATGCTCGTATCGTTACCAGCACACAAAAAACTATTAGCTACTGGACATAGTTTAGGTGGTGCGCTTGCCACATTACACATACTAGATGCACGAATTAACACAGCCTTCGCACAGTATGGACTTTATACATTTGCTTCTCCAAAAGTAGGAGATATCGCTTTTCGAAATTATTATAAACTACAAGTAGCTAGTAGCTTTCGTTTCGTCAACTTATTCGATGTCGTTCCACTTCTCCCTCCCCGAAACATAAATTTTAATGATCGTGATTGGGAATATGCTCATGTTCATCACAACATGACTTTTACAAAAAACACAAAATCTATTACAAATAATCATTCCATTACAACATACAAAACATGTCTGACTTCTCATTTTTAACCAGTAATTAATTGGAAATTCAATATCCTTATACTATAATAATATATGAAATAATCTTTGGATGAGGGGACCTTACATGTTAAAATTTATCCTTGCACTTTTTCTCATTATAATTTTTTCGTTTACAGGTTTCTTTACATTTTCATACTTTGCGACAGGAGAATATGATGGAACAGGTATAATATATACCGCTATACCATTTCTTTCTTGAGCAAAATAAAAAAACCGAGCTTAATGAGATTAAGCTCGGTTTTTTAAACGATTATATTCTTGTTTTAAAAGTGAATACACTTTAGCATCACTATACGTATTATTCATTTTTACACTTTGCCTCAAAGTTCCTTCATATACCATCTTTAACTTTTGCATTACACGTTCAGCAGCTATATTTCTCACATCACATCTTCCTTCAATGCGATTCAAATTTAATTCTTGAAAACCAACTTTAATAATTTGTTCTAAAGCCTCAACAATAAATCCTTTTCCCCAATACGCCGGGCTAATTACAGCTCCAATCGATGCACTATTATGTGGCATGAGCCATATTCCACACGTCCCGATTACCTTTTGGTTATCATTCAGCATAATAGACCATATAAGAGCCTTACCTTCGCTTATCGTTACAGGCATAGTTCCTAATAAACTATGCGTCTCATCTTTCGTTTTATGCACTTCCCGAGGCACATAGGTAGCTGTTTTCGAATTAGAATACACTTCAAATAAATCGTCTACATGTGACTGATGTATCTTCGTTAAAATTAATTTATCTGTTTTTAAATCGATTTGTTCATATATATCCTTCATATGCAATTCACCACCCCTCAATATAATAAAGAAAAGTCCCTTCAAAAGGGACTTTCACTTAATATAGTTTAACCGCATTACCAATACCCCAAATTTCATTGCTATACTGCAAAATCGTTCGATCACTCGCGAAATGACCAGATTGTGCAATATTCAAAATTGACATTTCTAGCCACTTCGTTCGATTCTCATAAGCTCTTCCGACAGCTTCCTGCCTTTCCGCATATGGACTAAAATCTCGAAGAACAAAATATTCGTCATTTTGAATAACGAGAGAATCATAAATCGCTTCGAATTCAGCCCCTACATGTGTAAAGAAACCATTCGTTAGCTGATCTACTACTTTTTTAATGTGCATATTGTGGTGATAATAGTCACTTGCACGATATCCACCATTTTGATAGTAATGAAGAACCTCATCCGCCGTTAAGCCGAAAATGAAACAGGCTGCATCACCGACCCGGTCTTTTATTTCAATATTAGCTCCATCTAACGTTCCGAGCGTAATCGCACCATTCATCATAAATTTCATGTTCCCTGTTCCTGATGCTTCCTTACTCGCAGTTGAAATTTGCTCACTTACATCAGCTGCTGGGAATATATCTTCCGCTAAAGAAACTCGGTAGTTTTCTAGAAAGATAACTTTCATAAATTGACTTACGTACGGATCATTATTTACTTTTCTTGCAAGTTCATTAATTAATTTAATAATCTTTTTCGCATAATAATAGCCTGGTGATGCTTTTGCCCCAAAAATAAAGGTGCGCGGATAAAATGAAAAACTAGCATCCTCTTTCAAACGGTTATACAAATATAAAATATGAAGAACATTTAATAATTGTCGTTTGTAAGCATGCAGTCTTTTCACTTGCACATCAAAAATAGAATTTGGATCAATCGTAATCCCCATTTGACTATGAATGCGATCCGCTAAAATAATCTTACGCTCTTGCTTTACATCCGCAAGCCTCTCTTGGAAACTAGCATCGTACTGAAAACTTTGCAATGATTGCAGTTTAATCGGTTCTTTCTTCCACTCTGTTCCAATCGCTTCCGAAATAAGATTCGTCAGCTGCGGATTCGCCTTCATTAGCCAGCGCCTATGAGCGATCCCATTCGTTTTATTATTAAACTTATCTGGGTAAAACTCATAGAACAATCGCATTTCACGCTGCTTTAGAATTTCCGTATGAATTTTTGCTACACCGTTTACGCTATGGCTACCGACAATTGCTAAATGAGCCATTTTCACAAGATCATGCGCAATAATCGCCATCTCTTCAATACGATGCCATTCATACGGATAACGTTCCCAAAGCTCGTGGCAGAAACGTTCATTAATCTCTTCAATAATCATATAAATTCTTGGTAATAACGATTTAAAAATGTGAATTGGCCATTTTTCAAGCGCTTCTGATAACGTCGTATGATTCGTATAAGAAATCGTTTGCGTTGTTATGTGCCAAGCTTCTTCCCATGCCAGTTTTTCTTCATCTAATAAAATACGCATCAGTTCTGGAATCGCCAAAACTGGATGTGTATCATTAATATGAATCGCAATTTTCTCATGTAATTGACGAAGGTCACCATATCTTTCTCTATGCATACGAACAATATTTTGCAAGCTTGCCGATACGAGGAAATACTGTTGTTTCAAACGAAGTATTTTTCCCTCATCATGCGTATCATCTGGATATAAAAACTCCGATACTGCCTCTGTTTCACGCTTATATTTCAAAATATCTTTGCAATTTTGCGGGAAAGGAACTGGTTCCGCATTCCAAAGTCTAAGTGTATTTACAGTACTCGTCTCATAACCTACTACTGGAACGTCATATGGTACTGCCATAATTACTTCTGCATTCGTATGCCTGAATTCTAAACGTCCATCAATGTAGAGGGGTTCAACATTGCCGAAATAACTTACTTCTACAGCTTGATCATGCCTTCTTACTTCCCATACGTTTTCATGAAGAAGCCACTGTTCTGGAAATTCAACTTGATAACCATCAACAATTTTTTGATCAAATAAGCCATGTTTGTAACGAATTCCACAGCCGTGTCCTGGTAAGTTTAAAGAAGCGAGTGAATCAAGGAAACAGGCTGCTAAACGTCCAAGTCCACCATTACCAAGACCCGCATCTGCTTCCACCTCTTCTAAATCGTGTAAAGAAATCCCGAGCTCAAACAGTCCTTGCTCACATACATCCCTTATACCTAAATTTAATATATTACTCCCAAGTAAACGCCCCAGTAAAAACTCAATGGATAAGTAATACATTTGCTTTTGCTCACCAGCTCGGTAACTTTCATTCGTTGCAATCCATTGACTATTCATATACTCGCGTACCATATGGCCAAGCGTATTATATTGATCACGAGTTGTAGAATCTTTGAAACTTTTTCCATACATCGTCTCTAACTTTTCTAGAAAAGCTGATTTAAAACTTTCAACATGAGTAAACATTTTTTCACCACCTACATGTTATTCCATGAGACTTTTATACAATTCCTTATAGGCAAGAGCTGATTTCCCCCAGCTATAATCTTCAGTCATCGCTTGCTTTACAAGCCTATCCCACACCGGTTTATCGTGATAAAATTCAATTGCACGGTGCACTGTATACAACATGTCATGTGCATTGAAATTCGTGAAACTAAAACCATTTCCTTCTCCTGTTTCCTCATCATAAGATTGTACAGTATCGTTTAACCCACCTGTTTCTCTTACAATCGGAATCGTGCCGTACGCTAATGCGATAAGTTGTCCAAGTCCACACGGCTCAAACAATGACGGCATTAAAAATAGATCGCTTCCTGCATACACTTGATGCGCAAGTTCCTCATTAAATCCAATATACACCTTCACCTTTTCTGGATACTCATATGCCATCCATTCAAAGAACTGCTCATATTCCGAATCGCCCGAACCTAAAATGATACATTGTACATCTTCCTCCATTATTTCGCGGAATACAGTACGTACTAAATCAAGTCCTTTTTGCTTCGTTAATCGTGTTACCATCGAAATGATTGGTGTATCTTCTTTTTCTGGTAAACCAAAATAACGCTGCAAAGCGCGTTTATTTTCACTCTTTTCATCTAGTGACTCCGCATCATACTGAGCCTTAATATACGAATCCGTTTTTGGATTATATACGCTCGTATCAATTCCATTTACAATGCCACTAAGCTTATCATTATATTTTCGCAGTAATCCATCTAACTTCTCACCGAAAAATTCATATTGAATTTCTTCTTTATATGTCGGACTAACCGCTGTAATTTGATCCGAAGCGATAATACCGCCTTTCATAAAGTTCACATTTCCATAAAACTCTAGCTGCTCACTATGCAAATATTCATCACCAAGCTCTAACAAGTCGTACATCACTTCAGGAGGAAATACTCCTTGGAACTGCAAGTTATGAATTGTATATACCGTTTTAATATGCTCATATAACGGGTTATCTTGATACTTTTCACGAAGTAAGAAATTAGCCATAGCCGTATGCCAATCATGGCTATGAAGAACATCTACTTCAAAATCAAGATGCGGAATGCACTCTAGAACTGCTTTCGAAAAATAAGAAAAACGCTCCCCATCATCATAATGGCCATATAGAGAATCTCTCTTAAAATAATATTCATTATCTATTAAGTAATACGTTATCCCGTCTTGTTCACCTTTTAAAATACCGCAATATTGATTTCTCCAGCCAAGCGGAATGTTAATTACTTTATGAAGCGTGCATCCATCTCTTAATTTTTTCGGAATAAGACTATAATTCGGAAGTATAACGCGAACATCCACACCTAATTTTTTCAGCTCTTTTGGGAGCGCACCCGCTACATCGGCTAATCCCCCAGATTTCACAAACGGTACACATTCTGATACTGCAAATAATATATTCACTTGTTGTCCCACTGCGCGAAAAGCATATATGACTCTTCTTGCAGCTTCCTCCCTTCGAGTTTTCATTTAAATTAAAACTTTAATCAGTGGAGGAACCCCCCCACTGATTCTTCATCCCGCTATTTGTGAACTAATAATCAGTGAAAAAATCCCCGCTAATTACAGTTTCACTTTAAGAATAGCTTTTAATCGTACTGTTTTGAACGCTTCCTTTTTCTACAACATATGGCTCATCGACGTTTCCTTTTAACACGACACCGTCACCAATTTTCACATCTTTATCAATAATAACACCGTCTATTATACAGTTATCTCCAATTTGGCTCTTTTGCATAATAATGCTATTACGAACAATTGAACCTTTTCCGATTTTAACAGAACGGGAAACCACACTATTTTCTACTTCCCCTTCAATAATACTGCCGTTTGCAATCATTGTATTTTTCACGACTGCACCCTTTACGTAACGAGTTGGTGGCTCATCTTTTACTTTCGTAAAGATCGGTGCTTCTTTCTTAAATAATTGTTTCCAAATAGCAGGTTTCAAAATTTCTAAGCTATGTTTATAGTAACTTTCAATTGAGTCAATAATGGCTACATATCCTGTATGCTCATATGTAGCAATATGCAGTGATTTTCCGCGCTTTTCTCTCACTACATCGAATAAACTATATTGCTCCACATCTTTATATGACTCAAATAAATCTAACAATAATTGTTTCTTTAACACGTATGTTTGAAGCGAAACCCCTTCATGGCAAACTTCCGTAATGTCAGCTGCCGTATGTATATGTCGCTCTAACACCGCTTGAAAATTTAATGCTGTTACGAGATGGCTATTCGTAATAACAACGTACTCTTCTCTGCTTCTTAGAAAATAATCAATATGTCTTCTAAAGTGTGCAAAAGACCCAAATTCATCTTGGTCACATTGGCAGTTTGGCGGGAATAAAAATAGTCCGTCTCGTTTTCTATCTAAATCCCACTGTTTTCCTGACCCAACATGGTCCATTAACGAACGATTTTTATGGCTTGTAAAAACTGCCACACTATGAATACTAGAATTCACCATATTTGAAAGCATGAAATCAATGAGTCGATAACGGCCCCCAAACGGTAACGCCGCTAGTGAACGATGCCCTGTTACTTTCTTTAAGGAAGGAAAACTTCCCGTTGCATTAATAATTCCTAACATTTTTTCTCCCATTCATTTCATCCCCCTTTTCTATTTCCCTTCAGCAATTAATACTACATCGTCAACATTCTTTTCTGGACGAATGATTGTTCCATCTTCGATAACCATTTCTGATCCAACAATCGCTCTTTCAATCACAACATTTTTACCAATCTTAGCCCCTGGCATAACGACAGAATCAATGACCATACTTCCTTCTTCCACCGTCACTCCTTGGAATAAAACCGAATGCTTCACGTCCCCTTCAATGACGCACCCTTCGTTAATAAGTGATTCTTCCACTTTTGCCTGCTGTGCAATATATTGAGGTGGCTCATTTGGATTGACGGAATAAATGCGCCAATTACGGTCGTTTAAGTTCAGTAATGTTTCATCACGAAGTAAATCCATGTTCGCTTCCCATAAGCTTTTCACTGTCCCAACATCTTTCCAATATCCTTCGAACGGATACGCCATCAGCTTCTTCCCTTCATCTAATAGAAGCGGAAGTACATCTTTTCCGAAATCATTACTAGATTCAGGATTTCTCGCATCCATCTCTAAATACTCTTTCAAAATTGCCCAGTTAAAAATATAAATTCCCATTGATGCAAGATTACTTCTTGGAAATTGCGGCTTCTCTTCAAATTCAACAATCTCCATCTCTTTATTTGTATTCATAATGCCGAAACGACTCGCTTCATCCCAAGGCACTTCAATAACAGAAATTGAAACGTCTGCTTCTTTTTCAATATGGTAATCTAGCATTTTACTGTAATCCATTTTATAAATATGATCGCCTGATAAAATAAGGACATATTCCGGTTCATACTGACTTAAATAGTTTAAGTTTTGATAAATGGCACTTGCCGTACCTGTGTACCACTTCACACCTGAAGACTCCGCATAAGGAGGTAATACTGTGACTCCACCGCTTACTCTGTCTAAATCCCACGCATTGCCGATTCCAATATAATTATGAAGTTCAAGTGGTTGATATTGCGTTAAAATCCCAACCGTTTCAATACCAGAATTCGCGCAGTTACTTAGCGTAAAATCAATAATGCGATATTTACCACCAAATGGAACAGCTGGCTTGGCTAAATTTTTTGTTAATGCACTTAATCGACTACCTTTTCCCCCTGCTAGTAACATTGCTACGCACTTTTGTTTTTGAGCCATCTTGTTTTTTGCTCCCCTTTCTCGTCTTCACTGGTCGTAATATGGATACGCCAAATGGTGGAATTGTAATTTCTACATGTGCTGCTTGATTATGATACGGTTCTTGAATCGTCTTGAGACGTTTCTTATTCACTTGACCCGAACCGCCATATTGCTCGGCATCACTATTTAAAATCTCGTTATAATACTCAAAATCTGGTACACCTACTTTATAGTTTTCATATGTAGCTTTCGTAAAATTACATACAACAACTAACGCATCTTCTTGTTTATCCCCTTGGCGGATAAATGTGAAAATACTTTGCTCATTATTATTAGCATCAATCCACTGAAATCCTTCAGGCGAATGGTCAAGCTGCCAAAGTGGTTTTGAGCGCTTATACAATGCTATGAGCTCTTTAAAGTAATCATGCATATAACGATGCATTTCAAAGTCATGTAAATTCCAATCTAAATCTTCAAGGTCTTTCCACTCATCAAACTGCCCGAACTCTCCTCCCATGAAAAGTAATTTCTTTCCTGGGTGAGTAAAGAAATATCCATATAATAAACGAAGTTGAGCAAACTTATCCCAGTAATCTCCTGGCATTTTATTTAATAACGACTTTTTCCCATGAACGACTTCATCATGAGAAAGCGGTAATATGAAGTTTTCGGAGTAAGCATATAGTAAAGAGAACGTCATTTTCTCATGAATATATTTTCTGTACTCTGGCGCACACTCCATATATTTCAGCACGTCATTCATCCAGCCCATATTCCATTTGTAATTGAATCCAAGCCCACCTTCATACGTTGGAGCTGTTACAAGTGGCCAAGCTGTTGAATCCTCTGCTGTCATAAGAAAATCTTCATCTTCTGCAAACACCGCTTCATTTAACTCCCGTAAAAATGAAACAGCGTGCTCATTACTTTGCTCTTGTCCTTCTTTATTCCAGTACAGCATGTTCGCAACTGCATCCACCCTGAAACCATCAATATGGAAATATCTCATCCAAAATAAAGCATTTGAAATTAAGAAATTTCGTACTTCCCTCTTTCCTAAATCAAAGTTGACAGTTCCCCATACTGGATTTTCTTGCACGTCTTTATCTTTATATTCATAAGTCGGTGTCCCATCAAACAAATATAAACCGTGAGCATCTTTACAAAAATGCCCCGGCACCCAATCTAAAATGACACCGATTCCATATTTATGACATTCATCGACAAAATACATCAAATCGTGTGGCGTGCCGAATCTACTCGTCGCTGCATAATATCCCGTTCCTTGATACCCCCAGGAACGATCATATGGATGCTCAACAAGTGGCATAATTTCAATATGTGTAAATTGATGTTCCACCACATAAGGAATGAGTTCTTCTGCCATTTCCCTGTAAGAATACAAGGCTCCATCTTCTTTCTTTTTCCAAGAACCGAAATGTAATTCATAAACTGTCATCGCTTCTTTATAAACCGATTTTTTCTTTTTCTTACGGCTCCAGTTTTTATCATTCCATTCGTATCCCTTTATATCAAAAACTACAGATGCCGTATTCGGTCTTACTTCCGCATATACGGCATACGGATCTGCCTTTAAAATGACGTCACCAGCCATCGTTTCAATCGCATATTTATATATTTCTCTTTCTTCGATATGCGGTATAAATAGGGACCAAATTCCCTCTTCTGTCACTTGTAGCATCTTATGTTGCTCATAATCCCATTCATTAAAATCTCCAACAACACTCATTGCTTTCGCATGAGGAGCCCATACTGTAAATCGTACACCTCGCATCTCATCTTCCGTCACAATATGTGCGCCAAAGATGTTATAACTGTCATAGTACTTTTCTGTATGAAACTCATCTCGTTTCACTTCTTCACAATTTATTACACTCAATATGCTCACCTCACTAAGATGACAGAATTTTTTATACTTTACCAATTCTGCGAAAAACTGAAATATCCTTGTTAATTTATAAAAAATATACGTTTTTTTCTTAAAAATGTTGAATTTTTTTCATATTTCCATATAAAATATCGAATTTTGACGAATATTCATTGAAAACGCTTCATTTTCCACTAGTCTTTCATCTTAATATTTATTTCTCAACATTTTTCGTCACAATTTTATTGAAATGGAAAATTTATAAGCATATACTCATTCTCAATAAAGAACACCAACTTTTCGTAACTACAATTCATAGCGGACTACTATGTTTACTTATTTATCCTTGTTACGAAAAGTCGCTATAAAAATTTAATTAGGGGGCTTTCTTATGTCATTAAAACAAAAGGTTGGAATGGGAGTCGTCACAGCAACGCTTGGTTTATCCCTTACATTCGGCGGTGTATTCGCCTATTTCAGTGATTCTGAAACATCTAGTAACTCATTTCAAGCTGGTACACTAGATCTTTCTATTAACCCAAGTGTAATTGTTGATGTGAAAGATTTAAAACCAGGTGATTTTATTGAAAAGAATTTCAAGCTTGAAAATAAAGGAACATTGGATATCGCAAAGGTAGCACTTGAAACATCCTATGAAGTTACAGATGCAAAGCAAAATAATGACGGTGAAGATTTAGGCGATCACATTGTCGTCCAGTTTCTAGTAAATGACGGACAGCCATCTAATCCAAACGATGATCATGAAATTTTGTGGGAAACAAAACTATCAGAAGTGAACTACCCACCACTTAGCATATCTTACGAGCTTACCCCGAAGTGGGGGCTTCTCGGTTAGTCGCTACTTTTGATAGCTAACGAATTTGTCCTAGGACAGCCGAGCTAACACCCTTGTTCCAAAGGTTATTTTGTGCTATTTACGCTAACGCTAGCTAATAGGCGTATGGCTTCTCTTTTAATATTAATAGCTGCGTTATAGTCGCGACTTATTGTTAGTCCACAAGAACACTCATACGTGCGTTCAGATAGTAGCATATCTTTTCTGTTTCCACAATTACTACACATCTTCGTAGAAGGAAACCATCTATCTACTTTTACAAGCTGTTTTCCTTGTTCTTGTAGCTTATATGCTAAAAATGTCGTGAACATCCTCCAACCGTTATCTGCTACACTCTTACCAAAGCGAAGTGCTCGTGACATTCCTTTCATATGTAAGTCTTCGATTGCTACAACATCAAAGTTCGTAGCTAATTCTTTAGACTTGTGATGAAGGAAATTTTTACGTTGATTGGCGACCTTTTCATGCAACTTCACTACACAAATACGTTGTTTATTCCAGCGCACTGAGCCTTTCACACGTCTTGCTAATACTCGTTGTGCCTTTGCTAATCGATTCAGCATCTGACGATAAAAGCGAGGATAATTGGCTTTCTCATCTTCGCTACTCACGTACAATTCGGCCATTGCGAAGTCTAATCCAACTACACTTTCTACTTCTTTCTGAACAATTTCCTTTTCATATTCAGTTAAAACAGACACATAATACTTACCAGTTGGTGTCAGCGAAATCGTGCATGATTTAATGCTATGGTTTTGCGGTATCTCTCTATGTTGTTTCAATCGCACTAATTTCAGTTTCGGTAGTTTGATATAACCATGAAATAACATAATATTTCCGTTTACTCGATTTGTTGTATAGGATTTTCTACTCTTTTTATTTTTGAATGTAGGAAAATCACTTTGACCACTAAAAAAATTCTTATACGCAGTTTGCAAGTTTAATTGAGCGTTAGCCAATGCTAATGAATCGACTTCTTTCAACCATTCATACTTCACCTTGTATTTCGCAGGAGTAGGAAATTTTTGTTTCTTTAGTTCTTCCTTGTTCTCTTTTTATTTTTCGTATACTTTTTTCCGTTCAGCTAGCATTTTGTTATATACAAAGCGTACACACCCAAAAGTTTTACGTATCAGATTTGCTTGTTCTTCTGTTGGATACAGACGAAATTTGTACGCCTTATTATGCTTTGTCATATTAATTCATCTCACTTTTCGCCTTGATTTCCCATAAACTGTTTTACTTTATCTACGGCGAACCACCAAAGGTGATAACACAACATGAACACTGAGTTACTATTATTTAATTTCATGGTTATACCAAAAGTCCCCTCTTATAAGGCTGATTATATCAGAGGCAAAATAAATAGGAAAACTAAATTTTTCGAACTAAATCAAACCGAAATTATCGCTAGCAACTATGGTAAAAAAGGACTATCTGTGAAAGACGGAACCCTTAACAAAGATGGTATTGTCGACGAAAAAGATATTCGCTTCGTTGAAAAGAACTTCTTGAAAAAAGGTCCAGATGCATCTAAATCACAAACACCTGTCGAAAAATCAAAAAGCGGTACACTGGCAGATATTTTAAAGAAATTAGGATTAACGCCTAAAAAATAATAATAAAGAGCACTCTATTTAAAGTAGAGTGCTCTTTTTCTATAAACGACCCTCATCCAGCAAAAGGGGTATATTGGGGATATACAAGGGAAACCGGAAAAGGAATTTATATTAAATTATATAAAAACTCAGAGGTAGGAAGCAGTTTCCCGCCTCTGAATTATTTAGTAATTATTATAGTACTGGTGCCATTGTTTCTTTTAACACTTTTACAGAATGAGCGAATTTCGCTTTTTCTTCTTCATTTAGCTCAAGCTCTACGATTTCACGTACACCTTCGCGGTTAATAACAGCTGGAACACCTACGTAAGCATCTTTCTCACCGTATTGACCTTCAAGGTATGCAGATACAGTTAATACGCTGTTCTCGTTGCTTAAGATCGCTTTAGTTACACGAAGTAGTGACATACCGATTCCGTAGTAAGTTGCGCCCTTACGCTCGATGATATGGTAAGCTGCATCACGTACATTTTCGAAGATTTTATCTAAGTCTTCTTGTTTGTACTGTTCGTTGTTAGCTAAAATTGTTTCTAGTTTTTGTACACCTACAGTAGCGTGGCTCCATACTGGAAGTTCAGTGTCACCGTGCTCACCAACGATGTAAGCATGAACGTTACGTGGATCTACATCTAAGTAGTCACCTAACATGTAACGGAAACGAGCAGAGTCTAAAGTAGTACCAGAACCAATTACGCGCTCTTTTGGTAAACCAGATTCTTTCCAAGTTACGTAAGTTAAAATATCAACTGGGTTTGTTGCGATTAAGAAGATTCCATCGAATCCGCTATCCATAATACCGCGAACGATTTGTTTAAAGATCTTTGTATTTTTCTCAACTAAGTCTAAACGAGTTTCACCTGGCTTTTGTGGTAATCCAGCAGTGATAACAACTAAATCTGCATCTTTACAATCTGCATAACTACCGCTCCAAACTTTTGTTGCTGCTGGAGAGAATGGTACCGCATGGCTTAAGTCCATTGCTTCCCCTTCTGCTTTTGCTTCATTAACATCTACTAATACGAATTCTTCAGCTACACCTTGGTTGATCATTGAGTAAGCGTAACTACAACCTACAGCTCCTGTTCCTACTAATACTACACGATTGATACCTTTTTTCATGGTAATTTCCCCTCTCTATTGTTCACATATATTTTTTTATGATTGTTTAAGTAATTAATTAAAATACTAATTTAATGTTGTTTAACTTCTTTACACTCATATTGTAGCACGTATTATTGTGAATTACTTCACAAATTATGACCTATTTGTGAACTTTTTCACATGGAGTGTAAAGTTATTGGGATAGATGTGGAATCCATTTCAATGGAGGCGTTTTCTTTAGATTGTGAAAGGGATTTTTTATGTTTTTGTTGGTAAGTGAAATTATATCGACGATTATTTAAATATATCAACGATTTTTAGAATATATCTACCGTAACTCAAAATATATCAACGATTCGACAAGGAATATCGATTTACCGACAAAACCCGACGATAATAACAGCATAAAAAAGCTGTCTCCAGTAGATCACTTATTGAAAGACAGCTTTTTTCTATTTATACTATTTATTTTCCGCAGTAGCTCCTAATACAGCAGCCTTTACATAATTTTGACCATTTAACTTTTGTAAATCAGCAGCAGTTCCTGTCACAACAACACCAATTACTTTTACATCTTGCTCACTTGGTTTTGTTTTCTTTCCTTTTAGGTAGTTATATATGCGCTCATACTCCTCATAATACTTTCCCTTTTTCTCCATTCCACTTTGAATTGCTAAAAGAAAATCTTTTTCTGTTCCATTTCCAAATTCAATATCACCTGGTTTTGCTTTAAAGCCGTACACATTATAAGCACTTTCGGTCATATCATCAATAGAATATGATTTTTTATCATCATACGTATCTACCCAATACCAAACAGGATGAATCCCTTCTGGCAGCATCTTTTTTATTTCAGACACCTTATGTGGTTTATCAAAAGATATAGCCAATTCAGCTACTTTATTTTCACCTTTTACTTTCTCTATATCATTTATATAACTATTATATGAAGCAAATGGCAGATAAAATTGCATCTCTCTTTCCATTGTTTGATTATTGTACAATTCACTCGCCTTATTAATACGCTCATTCCCCATTACAACATTATCTGCTATTGTTAATGGGTTTACATCCGATAATCGGCGAAATGTACTCCAAACTTTATACTCATACACTTCATCTTCCCACTTAACAGGTTTCCCCTCAATAACCTTATATGTTTTATACTCTACTGTGCTTTTAAATAAACCGTTAGAAGTAATTGCTACCCCTCTTTCCGTATTAGGCCTTGTAATTTGTCTTATCATATTTACGTCACGATCCATAGCTAGATAAGCTCTATTATTCAATTGTGAAATTCCTATAATAGAGCCGAAGAATAAAACAATAAAAAGTGCAATTGAAATTACGATTATTTTTAATAATTGTCTTCGCTTCGCCTTCTTCAACATTGTTGATACTTTACTTGAATCTATATCAAAATCAAAATCATCTCTGCCCATCTTCAAACCTCCTAT
This sequence comes from Bacillus sp. SH5-2, assembly GCF_008368905.1. Classification (NCBI taxonomy): domain Bacteria; kingdom Bacillati; phylum Bacillota; class Bacilli; order Caryophanales; family Bacillaceae; genus Bacillus; species Bacillus sp. SH5-2. Next base: position 2,695 of record NZ_QOSD01000022.1, on the reverse strand, counting down.
AAAGCTTTTTAAACTCATTGCGAGCTCTGTACAAAGAAACACGTACGGTCTCTTCTTTCATCTCTAGTACGGCTGCTATCTCCTTATAAGAAAGTTCATAATCATACTTTAATAAGAGAATATGCTTATATACCGGATTCATCTTTCCGAGTATGCTTTGTATTTCTACTTGAAGCTCTTTTCTTAAAAGTGGTTCATCTAATCCTTTTGCTCCAATCAATTGAACAGATTCAATCGGGATTTGTTCAATACGATTTCGCCTTTTCACTAGATCACGATGCCTATTAATCGCAACTTGAAATAACCATGTTTTTATATACGTAATTTTCATATTCGGTATAGATAATAACGCTTTATGTATTGTATCTTGAACGATATCCTCTGCTTCTGCTGGTGTTACTCCAATTTTAAGCAAGTATCTATAAATACTTCTAGATGATTCTATAATGACTTTTTCATACTCCATCGCTCTCTCCTTTCTATTAGTTAGACGATCTAAATAGAAAAAAGTATACAAGAAATCCATAAAAAAAGCAGACTATTCAAAGTCCGCTTTTACACAACAAAAAAGAGATAGCAGATTATGCTATCTCTTTTAGTATGACCCGTACGGGATTCGAACCCGTGTTACCGCCGTGAAAGGGCGGTGTCTTAACCACTTGACCAACGGGCCAGTTACTGGCAGAGAAGAAGGGATTCGAACCCTCGCACCGCGTTAGCGATCTACTCCCTTAGCAGGGGAGCCCCTTGAGCCACTTGGGTACTTCTCTATAATATGGCTCCGCAGGTAGGACTCGAACCTACGACCGATCGGTTAACAGCCGATAGCTCTACCACTGAGCTACTGCGGAACAATTATGGTGGGCCTAAATGGACTCGAACCATCGACCTCACGCTTATCAGGCGTGCGCTCTAACCAGCTGAGCTATAGGCCCATAATTGAAAAGCGGGTGAAGAGAATCGAACTCTCGACCAGAGCTTGGAAGGCTCTTGTTTTACCACTAAACTACACCCGCATTAAATTGTAAATGGTGAGCCATGAAGGACTCGAACCTTCGACCCTCTGATTAAAAGTCAGATGCTCTACCAACTGAGCTAATGGCTCATTTTGAAAGTGGTGCCGACTAGAGGACTTGAACCCCCAACCTACTGATTACAAGTCAGTTGCTCTACCAATTGAGCTAAGTCGGCTTGCGACTTCAAAATGGTGGCTCGGGACGGAATCGAACCGCCGACACGAGGATTTTCAGTCCTCTGCTCTACCGACTGAGCTACCGAGCCTTATTAAAATGGCGGTCCCGACCGGGGTCGAACCGGCGATCTCCTGCGTGACAGGCAGGCATGTTAACCACTACACCACGGGACCATTTGGTTGCGGGGACAGGATTTGAACCTGCGACCTTCGGGTTATGAGCCCGACGAGCTACCGTGCTGCTCCACCCCGCGATGATAAAATATTTATTTTAGAAAAATGGAGGAGGTAGAGGGATTCGAACCCCCGCGCGACTCTCGCCGCCTGTCGGTTTTCAAGACCGATCCCTTCAGCCGAACTTGGGTATACCTCCGAGATATAAACGTCTAATGGTGGACCTTGTAGGACTCGAACCTACGACCGGACGGTTATGAGCCGTCTGCTCTAACCAGCTGAGCTAAAGGTCCTTTATGGTAGCGGCGGAGGGGATCGAACCCCCGACCTCACGGGTATGAACCGTACGCTCTAGCCAGCTGAGCTACACCGCCATAAATGATATTAAAATAAGTGGAGCCTAGCGGGATCGAACCGCTGACCTCCTGCGTGCAAGGCAGGCGCTCTCCCAGCTGAGCTAAGGCCCCATGTTATTGGGAATATCGGGAAGACAGGATTTGAACCTGCGACCCCCTGGTCCCAAACCAGGTG
>NZ_QOSD01000022.1:0-708 GCF_008368905.1 Bacillus sp. SH5-2 | reverse complement strand
TAAGCTCCTTTGGTTCTTCTTTTTCCGCCCCCCCGTCCTGTCATATTGAAAATTGGAGGGGAGGCCGGGATTCGAGCCCGCGACCCCAACCTTGGCAAGGTTGTATTCTACCTACTTCCGCAAGACATGTTATGAGATATTTTATTAAAAGTGCGGGTGAAGGGAGTCGAACCCCCACGCCAAAGGCGCCAGATCCTAAGTCTGGTGCGTCTGCCAATTCCGCCACACCCGCATGTTATAATGTTTTAAAGAAAAAAATGGGGCGACTGATGGGAATCGAACCCACGAATGCCGGAGCCACAATCCGGTGCGTTAACCACTTCGCCACAACCGCCATAGTTACTGGTGCCGACTAGAGGACTTGAACCCCCAACCTACTGATTACAAGTCAGTTGCTCTACCAATTGAGCTAAGTCGGCTAAATGGTGGAGGATGACGGGATCGAACCGCCGACCCCCTGCTTGTAAGGCAGGTGCTCTCCCAGCTGAGCTAATCCTCCATTTGCCTGGCAACGTCCTACTCTCACAGGGACAAGGTCCCAACTACCATCGGCGCTAGAGAGCTTAACTTCCGTGTTCGGTATGGGAACGGGTGTGACCTCTCTGCCATCATTACCAGACTGTATTCATTTAAGACAAGAATTATTGTAACTCATTTAACTTTTAAAGTCAACAAGTTTTTTATATTCTTTCAAAACTAGATAACATT
>NZ_QOSD01000021.1:0-144993 GCF_008368905.1 Bacillus sp. SH5-2 | reverse complement strand
GTTTCAGCGACTTTTATAATATATCATAGTATATTATTTCCGTCAACAAGTTTTTTAAGATAACTTGTATCTCTCATTTGCTGACTCTGCCTATTATATAAGCTTTCTCTTCTCTATGCAAGTATTATTATAAAAAAATAAAGAGGGGAGAAATCCCCCTCTCTTATTCTTCTGAAGAAACTTCTTCGCTCGTTTCTTCTTCGTCATCTTTTTGTGCTTTTGCTACCGTCGCTACCTCTTGCTCATCCTCTAAGCGAATTAGACGAACACCTTGTGTATTACGTCCCATTTGAGAGATTTGATCAACTGGCATACGAATAATAACGCCTGCTGCTGTAATTAACATAATGTCTTCTTCACCTGTTACAGATTTAACCGCTACTAATTTACCGTTCTTATCTGTAATGTTACAAGTCTTCAGACCTTTACCACCACGACTTTGCAGACGGTACTCCTCAATCGGTGTACGCTTTCCGTAACCATTTTTCGTTACAATTAAAACATTTACATCCTCTTCGACAATTTCCATGCCTACGACTTGGTCTTCATCGCCTAATGTAATAGCTTTAACACCAGCTGCATTACGTCCCATAGAACGCACATCTTGTTCATTGAAACGAATTAGCATACCGTTACTTGTTCCAACAATAATATCCTTATCACCAGATGTTAAACGCACAGAGATTACTTCATCCTCTTCACGAAGAGAAATTGCAATTAAACCATTTGTACGGATATTTGCAAATGATGAAAGTGGTGTTCTCTTAGAGATACCTTGTTTTGTTGTGAAGAATAAGAATTCATCGTCACCAAATTCACGAATTGGAATAATGGCGTTAATCCATTCACCCTTATCTACACCCAATAGGTTAATAATAGGTATACCTTTCGCTGTACGACTATACTCTGGTATTTCATATCCTTTCGTACGGTATACTTTCCCCTTATTAGTGAAGAATAGAATATGATCATGCGTAGAAGTAGTTAATAAATGCTCTACGAAATCATCATCATTTGTTCCCATTCCTTGCACACCACGTCCACCACGGTTCTGTGTTTTGTACGTAGAAGCTGGTAACCTCTTAATATAACCATTATGAGTTAACGTAATCGCGATGTTTTGCTCTGGAATCAAGTCTTCATCTTCAATAGACTCCATACCACCAATTGTAATTTCTGTACGTCTCTTATCATTGAAGCGTTCTTTTACTTCCGTTAATTCTTCACGAATAATCTCAAGAACTTTCTCTTCATCTGCTAAGATTGCCTTCAATTCAGCGATTAACTTCATTAAATCTTGATATTCTTGTTCAATCTTTTCACGTTCTAGTCCTGTTAAACGTTGCAAACGCATATCTAAAATTGCTTGTGCTTGTTTTTCACTTAAACCGAAACGTTCCATTAAGCCTTGCTTTGCAATATCCGCAGTTTTTGAACTACGAATTAACGTAATCACTTCATCAAGATGATCCAAAGCAATTCGTAATCCTTCTAAAATATGAGCACGTGCCTCTGCTTTTTCTAATTCATAAGCGGTACGTCTACGGATTACTACCTTCTGATGCTCCAAGTAATGATATAAATTTTGTTTTAAATTTAATACTTGTGGTTCTCCATTTACAAGAGACAACATATTAATACCGAAACTTGTTTGAAGCGCTGTATGTTTGTACAGATTATTTAATAGTACATTGGCATTCGCATCACGACGTACTTCCATAACAATGCGCATACCATTTCGATCTGATTCATCACGTAAATCTGTGATACCTTCAATTTTTTTATCACGAACTAATTCTGCAATTTTTTCAATTAATCGCGCCTTATTAACTTGATAAGGTAGTTCCGTTACGATAATAGATTGTTTACCATTTGACTTCTCTTCAATTTCAACTTTAGCACGAAGTATAATAGAACCTCTTCCTGTTTCATAAGCTCTTCGAATACCACTTCGTCCCAAAATTAAACCTGCTGTTGGGAAATCTGGCCCCGGAATACACTCCATTAATTCCGCAATAGTAATGTCAGGGTTATGACTTAACGCCAATACACCATCGATTACTTCACCAAGTTGGTGAGGTGGAATATTTGTTGCCATACCAACTGCAATACCTGTCGTACCATTTACTAGTAAATTAGGGAAACGCGCCGGTAATACAATCGGCTCTCTTTCAGAACCATCATAGTTATCTTGGTAATCAATTGTATTTTTTGAAATGTCACGTATTAATTCCATAGAAATCTTAGACATTCTTGCTTCTGTATAACGCATTGCTGCCGCTGAATCTCCATCAACAGAACCAAAGTTACCATGCCCATCAACAAGCATATAACGTTGACTAAAATCTTGCGCCATACGTACCATCGTTTCATAAACAGCTGAATCACCATGCGGATGATACTTACCGATTACTTCACCGACAATACGTGCTGATTTCTTATACGCTTTATCAGCTGTAATTCCTAAATCATTCATCGCATATAAAACCCTACGATGCACGGGTTTTAATCCATCACGAACATCTGGTAATGCACGAGATACGATAACACTCATTGCGTAATCCAAAAATGAAGTACGCATTTCATGACTAATATTAATTTCTCGAATTCGTGCTTGTTGTTGATTGTCTGACATCAACGAGCACCTCCTCTTACATTTCCGTTACACATACATTGATTTATATGTAGAAGACAGGAATACTTAGATTCCTGTCATTACTCATTTAAATATCAAGGTTTTTCACGTATTTTGCATTCTCTTGGATAAAGTTACGACGTGGCTCTACTTTATCACCCATTAAAATTTCAAATGTTTCATCCGCTTCAATTGCATCTTGAAGAGAAACTTGAAGTAACGAACGTACCTCTGGATCCATTGTTGTCTCCCATAGCTGAGTTGGATTCATTTCCCCTAGACCTTTATAACGCTGAATACCAGGTTTAGGTTGTGCTGGCAATTCGGCTAATATTTTTTCAAGTTCTTTATCATTGTAAGCATATTGAATTTTTTTACCTTGTTGTACTTTAAACAATGGCGGTTGCGCAATATAGATATAACCGTGCTCGATAATTTGACGCATATAACGATAGAAGAACGTTAATAATAGGGTACGAATATGCGCACCATCTACGTCTGCATCTGTCATAATGATAACTTTATGATAACGGGCCTTTGCGATATCGAAGTCCCCGCCAATGTTTGTACCAATAGCAGTAATAATTGTACGCACTTCATCATTAGATAAAATTTTATCTAACCGTGCCTTTTCAACGTTAATAATTTTACCTTTAAGTGGTAAAATCGCTTGGAAGTGACGATCACGCCCTTGTTTCGCTGATCCGCCGGCAGAATCACCCTCTACGATATAAATCTCACTAATTGCTGGATCTTTCGAAGAGCAATCTGCTAATTTACCAGGTAAACTCGAAACTTCTAATGCACTCTTTCGGCGTGTCAATTCACGTGCTTTTTTCGCAGCTACACGTGCACGTGCAGCCATCGTACCTTTTTCCACAATTTTTCGCGCAACATTTGGGTTTTCTAGTAAGAACTTCTCAAATGCCTCTGAGAATACAGACTCTGTAATCGTTCTCGCTTCACTATTCCCGAGTTTCGTCTTCGTTTGTCCTTCAAATTGTGGATTCGGATGTTTAATTGACACAATTGCAGTTAAACCTTCACGAACATCCTCACCCGTTAAATTACTGTCCGCATCTTTTAAAATACTATTTTTACGACCATAATCGTTAATCACACGAGTTAAAGCTGTCTTAAATCCAACTTCATGCGTTCCACCTTCATACGTATGGATGTTATTCGTAAATGAGTAAATATTATTTGTATATCCTTCGTTATACTGTAAGGAAACCTCAACTTGAATGCCATCTTTTGACCCTTCTACATACACAGGCTCTTCATGAATTGGTTGTTTTGAGCGGTTTAAATGCTCAACATACGATTTAATTCCACCTTCATAATGGAATTCTTTCTTTTGCTTATGTTCACGCTTGTCTTCAATTGTTAATTTAATATTACGATTTAAAAATGCTAATTCACGCATACGAGTTGCTAATGTATCAAAATCGTATACTGTTGTTTCTTTGAAAATTTCTGGATCTGGCTTAAATCGAGTTATTGTTCCTGTTTGGTCTGTGTCACCAATGACCTTTAAATCCGCAACCGGAATACCTCTTTCGTATTTTTGGTAATGGATTTTACCTTCACGATGTACAAATACCTCTAGTTCTGTTGATAGGGCATTTACAACGGATGCCCCAACACCATGCAAACCACCAGAAACTTTATAACCGCCGCCGCCAAATTTACCGCCAGCATGAAGAACAGTCATAATAACTTCTACAGCAGGACGTCCCATTTTTTCTTGTATACCAACTGGAATACCACGTCCATTATCGGTTACAAGAATACTATTATCTTCTTCGATGCTAACGTTAATTTCATCGCAATATCCTGCTAATGCTTCATCAATACTATTATCGACAATTTCCCATACAAGGTGGTGAAGTCCTTTTCCACTTGTAGATCCAATATACATCCCCGGGCGTTTTCGAACTGCCTCCAGTCCTTCAAGTACCTGTATCTGACTTTCATCATATGAATTTTCTTGCATTTGCTTTTGTTCCATTGACACAAAGATCACCTACTTTTCCATTTAAACAGGGAATTATGCCCTATCTATTTCACAATCTACCGTGCCGTTCGTTACATGAATTGTTTTCGCTTCTTTTAACGTTTCGTGTTCAATTCCGTCGACACTCGTCGTTGTCACAAATGTTTGCACTTTTCCTTGAATTGTATTTAACAGATGTGATTGACGATAATCATCTAACTCTGATAATACATCATCCAATAAAAGAATCGGATATTCCTTAACTTCTGAGTAAATCAATTCAATTTCAGCTAATTTTAGGGACAGTGCGGTCGTTCGTTGTTGTCCTTGTGAACCAAAGACCTGAACATTTTTACTATTAACGAAGAATTGTAAATCATCACGATGAGGACCAATTAAAGTCGTACCACGGAAAATTTCACGTTGTTTCACAGATTGAAAACTTTCATAGTATACTTCTTTTATTTTCGACAAATCCATTGATTCTGATACATCTACACTTGGTTTATAGACAATTTCTAATTCTTCTAATCCACGGCTTATACCGCGATGAATTGGAGCCGCCCATTCTTGTAGTAAATGCAAAAATTCAAACCGTTTTTGCAATATTTTTGTACCATGCTCAATAAGTTGAAGTGTAAATACATCCAACATCGTTTCCTCATTCTTACTATTCCCTTGCATCTTCTTCAGCAAGTGATTTCGCTGCGTGAGCACTTTTTGATATTGACTCAATTCATACAAATAGACTGGAGCTATTTGACCTAATTCCATATCTAAAAAGCGTCTTCTTACTTGAGGGCTTCCTTTTACAAGATTTAAATCTTCTGGGGCAAACATGACAACATTCATCACGCCAATATATTGACTTAATTTCTGTTGTTCAAGTTGATTTAATTTTGCCTTTTTACCTTTTTTCGAAATATTTAATTCCAAAGACAAAGAACTATTTCTCTTTTGTAATTTCCCTTTAATTTGACCGAATTCTTCATCCCAACGGATAAGCTCACGATCATTAGAGGTTCTATGAGATTTCGCCATCGCTAAAACATAAATAGCTTCCATCAAATTTGTTTTCCCTTGTGCATTTTCGCCGATAATTACATTTACCTTATCTTCAAAGGAAAGCTCTAACTTTTCATAATTACGATAGTTTTTTAATTGTATTTCTGAAATAAACAAAGGGCTCCCCCTTTATGACTGAACTTGGAAACTTCCGCTTCCTGGAATTTCAATAATATCGTTCGCATATAGTTTGCGACCTCTTCTATTTTCAAGTTCTTGATTCACGTACACTTCATATTCTTGTAAAAACCATTTTACAGCGCCACCTGTATCAATTACATCGGCTAACTTTAAAAATTGTCCTAGTGTAATATACTCTGTTGAAATTTCAATACGTTTCATAAAATCGCTCACTTTCTGAAAGTGTTCATTCTTTCATTGTACTAAATAAACTAGCATTAGGAAAGTAATACCCAAAAATCAAATAAGGGCTACTAGCATCTTTAAACTAGCAACCCTTATTTCTTACTTAGTAAGTACGAACCGGTAAAATTAATTGAATAATGGACTCATCATTTACTGTACGAATTAAAAATGGTCTCATTGCTCCAGTAAAACTAATTTTAATCTCAGTGCTATCTAATGCCTTCAGTGCATCCATCATATATTTTGCACTAAAAGATATTTTTAATTCTTCCCCATCTACTTTTTCACATTGAACTTCTTCTACTACTTTTCCGATTTCTGGTGAATTCGAAGAAATTTCTAGCATTTCCTGTTCTAAAGTTGATAATTTCACAACATTATTACGACCATCTCTTGCTAATAGAGAGGCACGATCTATTGCTTGTAAGAATTCTTTTGTATTTACAAAAATATCTGTTTTACTCTCTGCCGGAATTAAACGAGTTGTATCAGGGTAATTTCCTTCTAATAACCTTGAGAAGAATAATAAATGTTTTGTACGGAATAATACTTGATACTCCGTAATAACAATATCAACCATTTCTTCAGACTCATCTAGAATTTTGCTTAATTCATTTAAGCTTTTACCTGGAATAACAACATTCGCTTGGAATTCATCTGCAATGCCCTCGATTTTTGCTTTTCGAAGAGCCAACCTGTGACTATCTGTAGCAATGCAAGTTAATTCGCTGTTATATACCTTCCAGTTTACACCTGTCAAGATTGGTCTTGTTTCAGAAGTGGAAACTGCAAATACAGTTTGTCTGATCATATGTTTAAGTAAATCTGTTGGGATCTTAAAAACATGATGTTCTTCAATCTGTGGCAGTAATGGATATTCAGCAGAATCTAAACCATTTAAATTAAACTCTGATTTTCCAGATGTTATTTTTGTCATAAAATGATTTTCCACAGAAATTTCAACAGTTTCTTTCGGTAATTTTTTTACAATCTCACTGAAATATTTTGCTTGTAAAACAATACTTCCTGATTGTGCAACTTCTACAATTTCTTTCCCATTTTCTTCAACAGGGATAAAAGATTCAATGGAAATATCAGCATCGCTTCCTGTTAATGTAACTCCTTCTTCAGTAGCGACAACTTTAATTCCTGTAAGGATCGGAATTGTTGTACGAGAAGAAACTGCCTTCATTACATCTTGTACGCTTCTTACAAGATAGTCTTTTTGTATTGTAAAACGCATAACGAAAACCCTCCGGTAAGTATAAGATTTTATTTAATTAATAAAGATAAAATATAGTAGTAATAGTAATAGGGCTTGTGGATATGTGGATAACCCCGTTAAAGGATGTAAAAACAGCCTATCTACATGTGGATAGACTGTGCGTAAAACAAGGTAAGTTATTCACACTATTCAGCTACTACTTTAAAATATCGTTAATTTCTTCAACTTGCTTTTGTAATTGCGTATCCGTTTTTAATAGCTTAGAAATTTTTTCATGGGCATGGATAACTGTTGTATGATCACGTCCACCGAATTCTTCACCTATTTTAGGTAAAGAGGAGTCCGTAAGTTCGCGTGATAAATACATTGCAATTTGGCGAGGAAAGGCAACGGATTTTGTTCGTTTTTTTGCCTTAAAATCTTCTAATTTTACTTGATAAACGTCCCCGACCGCTTTTTGAATATCATAAATAGAGATAATTTTTGGCTTAGAATTCGGAATAATATCTTTAAGTGCTTCAGCTGCTAAATCAGCATTAATATCTTTGTTAATTAAAGATGAATAAGCTACAACTCGGATTAGTGCACCTTCCAGTTCACGAATGTTTGAATCAATTTGATTTGCGATATAAAGCATAACTTCATTTGGTATGTCGAGCCCTTCAGCTTTTGCCTTTTTACGTAAAATTGCAATTCGTGTTTCTAAATCTGGCGGTGTAATATCTGTAATAAGTCCCCATTCAAAGCGAGAACGAAGACGATCTTCTAAAGTTGGAATTTCTTTTGGTGGCCGATCACTTGAAATTACAATTTGTTTACTTTCTTCGTGTAATGCATTAAATGTATGGAAAAACTCTTCTTGAGTTTGTTCTTTTCCAGCTAGAAATTGAATATCATCTATCAATAAAACATCTACATTGCGGTATTTATTACGAAAATCGACCGCTTTATTATCACGAATAGAGTTAATGAATTCATTTGTAAATTTTTCTGATGATAAATATACAACCTTCGCATTTGGGTTGTGTTCAATTACATAATGACCAATCGCATGCATTAAATGTGTCTTTCCAAGCCCAACTCCTCCATAAATAAAGAGGGGATTGTATGCTTTAGCTGGTGCTTCGGCCACAGCTAAAGAAGCAGCGTGAGCAAAGCGGTTACCAGAGCCAATAACAAATGTATCAAACGTATATTTTGGGTTTAGCATGCTCTGTGGTAAATGATTAGAATCATCTTGTGCTGCATTTGGTTTTGAAGGAGGAAAATCAATTTCCTCTTCGGATTGACTTTGGGGAATGATAAAGCGAATAGCTAATTTTGCCCCTGTTAAATCATAAAGTGTTTCCGAAATTAGCTCCGAATAATGAGATTCTAACCAATCACGAGCAAATTCATTTGGAGCTGTAATGGTTAATACGTCCTTCTTTAAATTATGTGCGGTTGTTGATTTTAACCATGTTTCATAACTAGGTTTACTGACCTTTTTTTCTAGCTCTTTTAAGGCACTATTCCATAAATCAGAGATGTTTTCCAAAGGTGTCCCTCCTTTACTAAGATGGTAAAAGAATAAGGTTGCGCAACAAATGTACAACCTAATAAATATAAAATGTATATTTATACGAAACGTATTTTAAAACCAAAAAACGTCGTTTGTATATGAGATAGGGTTTTCGACAAAAAAAGTGAATGTGGATAATCATTTACCCACATGTGATTAAAACTGTCCACATGTTATACACAATTTGTGGATAAGATAAAGATGTGGAAAACTTATTCAAAGTGAAAACACAACTATAATATCAAAAAAAAGTAGCTATAGCAATGAATTTAAGAAAGTTATCCACAAAATCAATACCTTGTGGAATAAACTTGTCCACAACACGATATACTGTGTAAAAGTATAAAAAGAGTTTGTGGATATAAAAAACAAGAAAAAACATTTATCCACAAGGAAATATAGAGGCTGTGAAAAAGTGTGTGAATAGGTTTAAAATGAATATTTGATGAAAATTTCGAGAAGCATTGACATTTTCCTATTTGATTTACTATAATTTATTAGACTGTCTTTAACAGATATTCCTCAGGGAGGTGTCATATAATGAAAAGAACTTACCAACCAAATAAACGTAAGCGCAGCAAAGTACATGGTTTCCGCAGCCGTATGAGCACAGCGAACGGACGTAAAGTGCTAGCAGCTCGTCGTCGTAAAGGAAGAAAAGTATTATCTGCGTAGACCACTGATCGTTCAGTGGTCTTTTTTTCTAATAATAATGAATTTCCGCTGATGAAATACAGGAGTGTCAATTGATATGAAGAAAAAAAATCGTATAAAAAAGAATGACGAATTTCAGACGGTTTTTCAAAAAGGAAAATCGAATGCCAATCGTCAGTTTGTTGTATACCAATTAAATAAAGAAGAACAGCCATACTTTCGCATCGGCCTTTCTGTTAGTAAGAAAATAGGAAATGCAGTAGTTCGTAATCGTATTAAGCGTATGATTCGCCAAGCGATTATAGAATTAAAAGATGAGATAGATTCTGGAAAAGATTTTGTTATAATAGCAAGGAAGCCTTGTGCAGAGATGACATATGAAGAAGTAAAGAAAAGCTTAATTCATGTCTTTAAACGCTCTGGTATGAAAAGAATAAAAAAGTAGCGTAAGGAAATGAATTACACTATATACATACCGAAACAAGGAGGAGCAGGCTTTGAAAAAGAAAATAGGTTTACTAGCCATGGTTATTGCATTAATGGCAATTGCTACTGGCTGTAGTGAAACGAATCAGCCGATTACACCGAAAAGCACTGGAATTTGGAATGAATATTTCGTATATCCGCTTTCTCAGTTAATCACGTATTTTGCAAACTTATTTGGTAATAATTACGGTTTAGCAATCGTGGTTACAACTCTTATTATTCGTTTTGCATTATTACCATTAATGATTAAACAAACGAAGAGTACGAAGGCAATGCAAGCGTTACAACCAGAAATGGTGAAGTTAAAAGAGAAATATAGCTCTAAAGATCAAGCAACACAGCAAAAATTACAACAAGAAATGATGCAGTTATATCAAAAAAATGGTGTGAATCCATTAGCAGGATGTTTACCAATATTTGTTCAGATGCCTATTTTATTCGCGTTTTATCATGCGATTATGAGAACATCAGAAATTAGTAAGCATACATTCTTATGGTTCGACTTAGGACAGGCAGATCCATACTATATCTTACCGATTGTTGCGGCAATTACGACATTTATTCAGCAAAAGCTTGCTATGGCAGGAACTGCTGGCCAAAATCCGCAAATGGCAATGATGATTTGGTTAATGCCAATCATGATTTTAATCTTTGCAATTAACTTCCCAGCTGCATTATCACTTTACTGGGTTGTTGGTAATATCTTTGGTATCGCTCAAATGTACTTGATCAAAGGGCCGGAAATTAAGGCTAGTAAGGCAGAGGGATCAAGCAAGTGAGTATAATTACTGCTAAAGGACAAACAGTCGAGCTGGCAGTACAAGATGCTTTAAGGCAATTAAATGTTTCAAAAGACCGAGTAGATATAAAAATTATCGATGAGGGTAAAAAAGGATTCTTAGGTTTATTTGGGAATCGTCCTGCAGTAGTAGAAGTTGTATTGAAGACAGATCCAATTCAAGAATGTGAAGAATATTTAAAAAATGTTATTCGCAATATGGGTGTGGAAGTTGAGATTAGTAAAATTGTAAAAGGACGCGAAGTTGAATTTACAATTTCTGGTGATAATGTAGGTGTTTTAATTGGAAAAAGAGGTAATACGTTGAATTCTTTACAGTATTTAACAAAACTTGTCGCGAATCGTCATACGAAGCAGTATATTGGTATTACACTGGATGCTGAAAATTATCGTAGTAAAAGAAAAAGTACGTTAGAATCGCTTTCTTATCGATTAGCAAAACAAGTGTCTAATACGAAAAAAAGGGTTGTTTTAGAGCCAATGCCATCTTTTGAACGAAAAATTATTCATCAAGCATTATCGAATCATCAAGGTATTAATACAACTTCTGAAGGAAATGAACCACATCGGCATGTTGTAATATCTTCCAAATGACCGGTTACTCAAATGAGTGCCGGTTTTTTTGAGGAGAAAATAGCTGTGGATAACTAAAAAACACTAAACTTATCCACTGTGAATAAGTTTAGTGTTTTTTACATGAGGACATAATAAAATGAGTTATTATTCTTTTGTAGATAGGTTCGTTATGGTATCCTAATAATTTAGTGAAGAAAATAATCATGTTGAGATAGAGATAAATAAGCAAATGAGGTGAAAGGACATGGAATTTGATACAATTGCCGCGATTTCCACAGCTCTTGGAGAGGGTGCAATTGCCATTGTTCGAGTAAGTGGGGATGATGCGGTTGAGAAAGTGAATCGTATTTTTAAAGGGAAGGATTTAACAGAAGTTCCTTCTCACACAATTCATTATGGTCATATCGTTGATTTAGATACAAATCAGGTGATTGAAGAAGTTATGGTGTCTATTATGCGTGCACCAAGGACTTTTACACGTGAAAATATAGTAGAAATTAACTGTCACGGTGGACTTGTTTCGGTAAACAAAGTATTGCAACTTATTTTAGCACAAGGAGTGCGACTAGCAGAGCCTGGTGAATTTACAAAACGAGCTTTTTTAAATGGTCGTATTGATTTATCACAAGCAGAAGCTGTTATGGACCTAATCCGTGCAAAAACAGATCGTGCGATGAATGTAGCAATTAATCAAATGGAAGGACGATTATCTAAATTAATCGGCCGTTTGCGTCAAGAAATATTAGAAACATTAGCTCATGTTGAGGTAAATATAGATTACCCAGAATATGATGATGTGGAAGAAATGACACATAATATTTTAATTGAGAAAGCGACGTATGTTCGTACTGAAATTGCAAAAATCTTAGAAACATCGAAGCAAGGAAAGATTTTACGTGAAGGTATTGCTACTGCAATCATTGGTAGACCTAACGTTGGAAAGTCATCGCTATTAAATAGTCTCGTTCAGGAGAAAAAAGCAATTGTAACTGATATTGCAGGAACAACTCGTGATGTTATTGAAGAGTACGTTAATGTGCGTGGTGTACCACTTAAACTTATAGATACAGCCGGAATTCGTGAAACAGAAGATGTTGTTGAAAGAATTGGTGTAGAGCGTTCAAAAGAAATGATGAGCCAAGCTGATTTAGTGTTAGTTGTAGTCAATTATAGCGAAGCTTTAACGAGTGAAGATGAAGATCTATTCCGTGCCGTACAAGGAAAAGATTTCATTGTTATTGTAAATAAGACAGATTTACCGCAAGCAATTGATATGGAACGTGTTACAGAGTTGTCAGCGGGAAATCGTGTTATTACAACGTCGTTAATTGAGGAACAAGGAATAGATGAGCTTGAAAAGGCAATAGCTGAGTTATTCTTTGAAGGAACAATTGATTCTGCGGATATGACATACGTTTCTAACGCGAGACATATTGGATTATTAACACAAGCAGGAAAAACAATTGGAGATGCAATTGAGGCGATAGAAAATGGTGTTCCAATTGATATGGTACAAATTGATTTAACAAGAACGTGGGAAATACTTGGTGAAATTACTGGTGATACCGTTCATGAAAGCTTAATTGACCAGTTGTTCTCTCAATTTTGTTTAGGAAAATAATATAAAGATGTTTTAGAAAGATAGAGATTATTAGGAGGAATAAACAATGGGATACAATGCCGGTTCATACGATGTCATAGTAATCGGTGCAGGTCATGCAGGATGTGAAGCTGGTCTTGCGGCAGCACGAATGGGCTCCAAAACATTAATGTTAACAATTAACTTAGATATGGTAGCGTTTATGCCATGTAACCCTTCTGTTGGTGGACCAGCAAAAGGGATTGTTGTTCGTGAAATTGATGCATTAGGCGGAGAAATGGGACGCAACATTGATAAAACGCATATTCAAATGCGTATGTTAAATACAGGTAAAGGACCAGCTGTGCGCGCACTTCGAGCACAAGCAGATAAGTTCTCTTACCAGCATGAATTAAAGAAAACGATTGAAGAGACACCGAACTTAACGTTATCCCAAGGAATGGTAGAACGTTTAATCGTTGAAGATGGTAAATGTAAAGGGGTAATTACGCAAGCTGGTGCTGAATATACAGCGAAAACCGTTGTAATTACGACTGGAACGTTTTTACGCGGTGAGATTATTATGGGGGATTTGAAATACTCGAGCGGTCCGAATAATCAACAACCATCTATTACTTTATCAGAACATTTAGAGGAGCTTGGATTTGATCTTGTTAGATTTAAAACAGGTACACCTCCACGTGTGAACAGTAATACGATTGACTACAGTAAAACAGAAATTCAACCAGGTGATGATAAACCACGAGCTTTCTCTTTTGAAACGACAAAATTTATTATGGATCAAATTCCATGTTGGTTGACGTATACAAGTACGGAAACACATCGTTTAATAGATGAAAACCTACATCGTTCAGCTATGTATTCTGGTATGATTAAAGGAACAGGACCTAGATATTGTCCTTCAATTGAAGACAAAGTAGTAAGATTTAATGATAAGCCACGTCATCAAATTTTCTTAGAGCCAGAAGGACGTAATACACAAGAAGTATATGTACAAGGTTTATCCACAAGCTTACCAGAAGATGTACAGCGTGATATGCTTAGAACAATTCCTGGTCTAGAAAATGTTGAAATGATGCGTACAGGTTATGCAATTGAATATGATGCAATCGTGCCAACACAACTATGGCCAACACTTGAAACGAAAAAAATTAAAAATTTATATACAGCAGGACAAATTAACGGAACTTCTGGTTACGAAGAGGCGGCAGGACAAGGAATTATGGCCGGAATTAATGCAGCATGTCGTTCTTTAGGTAAAAAAGAAGTTATTTTAGGTCGCGAGGATGCTTATATTGGTGTCTTAATTGATGATCTTGTAACGAAAGGTACAAATGAACCATATCGTTTATTAACGTCTCGTGCAGAATATCGTCTATTATTACGCCACGATAATGCGGATCTTCGTTTAACTGAAGTTGGTCGTGAAATTGGATTAATTAAAGACGAGCGTTATGAGCGATTTACAAATAAAAAATTACAAATTGAACAGGAAAAGGAACGTTTAAGCAGCATTATTATTAAACCACGTCCTGAAGTTCAAGAATTAATTCGCAATATTGGTGGAAGTGAATTGAAAGATGGAATACGTGCAAGTGACTTGTTACGTCGTCCAGAGATGACATATGAGCATATTCACCTTTTAGTACCAAGTGAAGTAGAATTAAGTGATGAAGTTACAGAACAAGTTGAAATTCAGATTAAGTACGAAGGATATATCGAAAAATCTTTACAGCAAGTAGAGCGTATGAAGAAAATGGAAAATAAAAAAATCCCTGAGGATATTGATTATGATGCGATTTCTAGCCTTGCTTCAGAAGCTAGACAGAAATTGAAAGATGTTCGTCCGCTTTCAATGGGGCAGGCTTCACGTATTTCTGGCGTAAATCCAGCGGATATTTCCATTTTACTTGTGTATATTGAACAAGGAAAAATTGCGCGAGTATCGAACCAATAAATAGTAAGGAGATATTGTTAGATGAACATAGAACAATTTCAATCTATGCTAGAAGAGAAGGGTATTACCCTCTCTTCTAGACAGTTAGAGCAGTTCGAAATCTACTTTGAAACATTAGTAGAGTGGAATGAAAAAATGAACTTAACGGCTATTACAGAGAAAGAAGAAGTATATTTAAAACACTTTTTTGATTCTATTACAGCTGCTTTTTATTATGATTTTTCAAAACCATTCTCAATTTGTGATGTTGGCGCAGGAGCTGGATTCCCAAGTATCCCTTTGAAAATCTGTTTCCCGCACTTAAAAGTAACAATTGTAGATTCATTGCAAAAACGTATTAATTTCTTAAATCACTTAGCACAAAAATTAGAATTAAGTGATGTTGCATTTTGTCACGATCGTGCTGAAACATTTGGGAAAAAAGAAGATGTACGTGAATCATACGATATTGTAATGGCGCGGGCAGTTGCACGTCTTTCTGTATTAAGTGAGCTATGTTTACCACTTGTAAAAGTTGGAGGAACATTCATTGCCATGAAAGGTGCAGCGGCGAATGAAGAAATTGAAAATGGCAAGTATGCTT
Source organism: Bacillus sp. SH5-2 (assembly GCF_008368905.1). Taxonomy (NCBI): domain Bacteria; kingdom Bacillati; phylum Bacillota; class Bacilli; order Caryophanales; family Bacillaceae; genus Bacillus; species Bacillus sp. SH5-2. The sequence goes on along the minus strand of NZ_QOSD01000021.1, from coordinate 129,490 downwards.
TAGAGGTGCTGGGCGGGAATTTAAAAGAAATGTCTACATTCCAATTACCGTTTGAAGAAAGTGAACGTAATATTTTATTAATCGAGAAAAAGCGCAAGACACCAAAGAAATATCCACGCAAACCGGGAACACCCAATAAATTACCTATTGAAAAATAAATCTTATTAGACGTAAGATTAAATTATATAAATGAAAACGTAAATGTTTCATAGGAAACATTTTATGGAGAACAGTCAATAGGCCTAAAAGGTGGTGGAATATGTATGAAAAATACGTTTTCTCGTTTATTTGGCTTTGGAGATAAAGAGAGCGAATTCGAATTACAAGACGAAAGCCATGAAGAAATAGATAAAAAGGTATATGAAGAAATACAAGAAATTCCGATAGTGAATATTACTCCTAACCGTTATCAACCACGAACTGTTTTTGACGATGCGCGTATTGATGAGTTAGCGTTAACAATTCGCACACATGGACTTATTCAACCGATTGTTGTGAGGCAATATGAGGATGATAAGTACGAGATTATTGCTGGAGAAAGACGTTTCCGTGCGGCAACAAAATTAGGTTGGGAAAAGGTCCCTGCTATTATTAAAAACTTAAATGATACAGAGACGGCTTCTGTAGCTCTAATTGAAAACTTGCAACGTGAGGAACTAACAGCGATCGAGGAAGCTGTGGCATATCAAAAGCTAATTGAGTTACATAATTTAACACAAGAAGCATTGGCACAACGACTTGGAAAAGGACAATCTACAATCGCAAATAAGTTGCGATTGTTAAAGTTGCCTGAAGAAATAAAAAATGCATTATTAGAAAAGAGTATTACAGAACGACATGCCCGCGCCCTTATTCCTTTAAAAAATGAGGAATTACAACTGAAGGTTTTACAGGAAATTGTGGAGAAACAACTGAATGTAAAACAAACAGAAGAACGAATTGCGAAATTGTTAGAGGAAGCAAAACCGAAGCGTAAGGCAAAGCAAAAAGCAGTAAGTCGAGATACGAGAATTGCCATGAATACAATTAGGCAGTCATTACAAATGGTTGCTGACAGTGGTTTAAATGTCAATTCTGAGGAAGAAGAATTTGATGAATACTATCAAATTACAATTAAAATTCCAAAAAAGAAATAATAGTGGTGTGTTAGAGACCTTATCCTATCGGAGAGGTCTCTTTTGCTATATTTTCTTGTTAAATGAAGAAGGAGTTTAGAAATAAATTTTGAAGTTTAATAAGGACGTAAAAGAAAAACTTTTATTTCATGTTACAATAAACGTAATTATTACTAGAATAAGATAGAAAGGTTGAAAGTAGGTGACATCATGGGAAAAATCATTGCTATTGCCAATCAAAAAGGTGGTGTTGGGAAAACAACAACATCTGTTAATTTAGGGGCTGGATTGGCGCAAGCAGGTAAAAAGGTCCTTCTTGTAGATATTGATGCGCAAGGAAATGCAACGACTGGTGTGGGAATTGAAAAATCCGAATTAGATCAATGTATTTACAACGTTCTTGTGGAAGATGTAGATGTTCAAGGGGTTATACGGAAAACCGCAACTGAAAACTTAGATGTTCTACCCGCTACAATTCAATTAGCAGGTGCTGAAATTGAATTGGTACCGACTATTTCCCGGGAAGTACGTTTGCAAAGGGCATTACAGCCAGTTCGTGATGAATATGATTATATTATTATCGACTGTCCACCGTCCTTAGGGTTATTAACGATTAACGCATTAACAGCAGCAGATTCTGTTATTATTCCTGTTCAATGCGAATATTACGCACTAGAAGGATTAAGTCAGCTATTAAATACAGTTCGACTTGTGCAAAAGCACTTAAATAAAAATCTAGCAATTCAAGGTGTATTGCTAACAATGTTAGATGCCCGTACCAATTTAGGGATTCAAGTGATAGATGAAGTGAAAAAATATTTTAGAGATAAAGTATACCGTTCAATTATTCCCCGTAATGTGCGCTTAAGTGAGGCACCAAGTCATGGGAAACCGATTATGCAGTATGACGCTAAATCAAGAGGAGCAGAAGTGTATATAGATTTAGCAGAGGAAGTGATTGCAGGTGGCTAAAGGATTAGGAAGAGGAATTAATGTGTTTTTTCCTGATTTAGATGTGAAAGAAGAAGAAACAATTCAGGAGATTATAGTAACTGAATTAAGGCCGAATCCATATCAACCACGTAAATACTTTAATAAAGAAGCGATTCAGGAATTAGCGACTTCTATTAAAGAACACGGCATATTACAACCGTTAATTGCTAGAAAGAGTATTAAAGGGTATGAAATCGTTGCAGGTGAAAGAAGGTATCGTGCTGCCAAAGAGGCTGGGCTCGAAAAAGTACCTGCAGTTGTAAGGCAATTAAATGAGCAGCAAATGATGGAGTTTGCATTGCTAGAAAACTTGCAACGAGAAGATTTAAATCCTATGGAAGAAGCAATGGCATATCAGATGTTAATGAATGAGCTGAATGTAACGCAAGAACAATTAGCAAAACGTCTTGGTAAAAGCAGGCCGTATATTGCAAATTATACTCGTTTATTAAGCCTCCCTTCGTTTGTGCAAGATATGATTGCAAATGGTCAACTTTCAATGGCTCATGGGAGAACTTTACTTACAATAAAAGATGAAGAGCAATTGAAATCTTTATTGAAACGAATCGAAAAAGAAGGATTAAATGTCCGTCAATTAGAGAAAATTGTTCAGGAGATTAACCAAAGCGTTTCACGTGAAACAAAACCAGTGAAGAAAGAGAAAAATATATTTTTTGTAGAACGCGAAACGTTCTTAAGAGAAAAGTTTGGCACAGAAGTGAAAATTAAAGAAACGAAAAAAGAAAAAGGTAAGATTGAAATTGAATTTTTTAATAAAGAAGATTTAAATCGTATTTTAGAATTGTTATCACAGGAAAATTAAAAAGCAAACCATCTTATTATTTATAGATGGTTTGCTTTTTTTAATACAGATAATTTCTGATCCGTTTCCTTTATGCTTTGCGCGATGACATCAGCCATTTTCATAACTAAACTTAACCTTGTATTTTGAAGTACGAAAAATTCCATGAAACCATTTAAATTTACGATGCCGTGTATATGCAAATCGCCAACTGCAGGTAAGTTCTTATTCATAGCAGCCCCAGGCTTACTAGGGCCCTTTCCGGTAGTGATTGAACCGATACTTTGGGATTTTCCTAAACACGCGTCAACAGCAATGATAAATGAAGTAGGATTATTTTTCTGTATATTCTGAATTTTTTCTTCTAAATTTAACGCATGTATGGGTTCATCTAGCGTGCCAAACACTTGGAAGTTTTTGATTTCTATTTGTTCTAGTTTGGAGCCAACTAAAGGACCTAGCGCATCGCCAGTGGAACGATCTGTTCCGATACAAACGAGAGTAAGTGGTATATTCGTTTTAATAGGGATGTGGGAAAGTAAGAAGTTACTGATCGTCTCGGGGGCCTCTAAGTCTTGATGCATAACATTTTGAGTTTCCTTTTCAAAAAAAGGTAAGCGAAAACTTCCAATATTCATGAAGCATCCATCCTTTTAATAAATTTTCAAAATATGTTATATAGTGAATGAATTGGCATACTATAAGTGCATACTTTTTGTGAAATCCAAATAAAAACGGAAATAATAGTACTAGTATATATATATTCGCTCCATTTTATACCTGCATGGAAGTTAACAAATGGAATTAAAGTCATAAATTTTTTTCAGAAACTAGAGAGAGTTCTGATACAATAAGAAGGATAACTAAAAAGAAATTTTAGCTGGAGAGGTAGAGGTACATGGATTTAGCGTTGAAATGGTTTGAGTCCATTGATTGGACGAATATAGGTGTGAAATCACTAAAAATAGTCGTTATTTTAATACTTGGTGCAGTCGTTGTGCGAATTGCAAGAGCGATTGTACGAAATGCATTTCGTATGGGAAGTCGTTCGCCAATTCAAATTTCAGAACGTCGTACAGTTACAGTAGCGAAGTTACTTGAAAATATTGTGGCATACGTTGTTATGTTCATTATGTTAATTGCGATTTTAGGCGTGTTTGATATTAATGCATCAGGTCTATTAGCGGGTGCTGGGGTAATTGGTTTAGCAGTCGGATTCGGTGCTCAAAGTTTAGTGAAAGATGTCATTACAGGATTATTTATCTTGCTAGAAGACCAGTTTTCAGTTGGAGACTATGTTAGAATCGGTCAATTTGAAGGAGTCGTTTTAGAAATTGGACTTCGCACAACAAAAATAAAGAGTTGGACAGGTGAAATTCATACCTTACCAAACGGAAGTATCATTCAAGTTACTAACTTCTCAGTAAGTAACAGTGTGGCATTTGTTGATGTATCTATTTCTTATGAGGCCGACATTGCAAAGGCAGAGCAAGTTATTGAAGATTTATTAGTAGAATTACCTGCAAAGTACGAGAAGATGGTAACAACGCCTCAATTGTTAGGTGTACAAACATTAGCGGCATCAGAAGTTATATTACGCGTCATTGCTGAAGTAGAGCCAATGCAACATGCAGTTATCGCAAGAGCTCTTCGTAAAGAGATTAAAAATCGTCTTGATTTACATGGAATTGAAATTCCATATCCACGTATGGTTTTATATAATCGTGAAGAATTGGTTAGCGAAAAAGCAATCTAGTATGGAGAGGGGATTTGGAGAGTGGAGCAAAAGCAGTATAACTTGTATGATGTTGTGGAAATGAAGAAAGCCCATCCTTGTGGTGAGAATCGTTGGAAGATTATTCGTATGGGAATGGATATCCGCATTAAGTGCGAGGGATGTGACCATTCGGTAATGATTCCTCGAAGAGAGTTTGATCGTAAGGTGAAAAAAATACTTGTGAAGCATGAAGAATAGAGGGAGAGTAGCAGTTGCAGTAGGCGGCTGTTACTTTTTTCGTTTTGAGGAAACTTGTCATTTTTTTCGTTACTATCTATAATGATGAAAGATTGAGACATAGGAGTGAAAAATATGGGATTAACGGCTGGGATTGTTGGATTACCTAACGTAGGGAAGTCAACTTTATTTAATGCAATTACACAAGCAGGAGCAGAATCTGCGAACTATCCATTCTGTACAATTGATCCAAACGTAGGGATTGTAGAGGTGCCAGATGAGCGTTTAAATAAATTAACGGAATTAGTAGAACCGAAAAAGACTGTTCCGACTGTATTTGAGTTTACTGATATCGCAGGTATCGTAAAAGGTGCTAGTAAAGGTGAAGGTTTAGGAAATAAATTTTTATCTCACATTCGTCAAGTGGACGCAATTTGTCAAGTTGTTCGTTGTTTTGAAGATGAAAATATTACGCACGTTTCAGGGAAAGTAGATCCAATCGATGATATTGAAACAATTAACTTAGAGCTAATCTTAGCGGATTTAGAATCTGTTGATAAACGTATTGAGCGTGTTGCAAAGTTAGCAAGACAAAAAGATAAAGAAGCAGTATATGAGCATGAAATTTTAGTGCGTTTAAAAGAAGCGTTTGAAGAGGGAAAACCAGCTCGTACTGTTGAATTTACAGAAGAGCAAATGAAGATTGTTAAAGGTCTTCATTTACTGACAACGAAAGAAATGTTATACGTAGCAAACGTAAGTGAGGACGATATTATCGACCCTTCTGAAAACAAGTATGTACAAATGGTAAAAGAATTTGCTGCAAATGAAAATTCTCAAGTAATCGTTGTATGTGCGAAAATCGAATCAGAAATTGCTGAGTTAGATGAGGAAGAGAAAAAAGTATTTCTTGAAGAACTAGGCATTGAAGAATCTGGTTTAGATCAATTAATTCGTGCTGCATACGATTTATTAGGCCTTGCTACTTATTTCACAGCTGGTGTACAAGAAGTACGTGCGTGGACGTTTAAACAAGGTATGAAAGCACCACAATGTGCTGGTGTAATTCATACAGACTTTGAGCGTGGATTTATTCGTGCAGAAACGGTTTCTTATGATGACCTAATGACAAATGGTTCTATGACAGCTGCAAAAGAAGCTGGTAAAGTACGTCTAGAAGGAAAAGAGTATATCGTAAAAGACGGAGATGTTATGCACTTCCGTTTCAACGTTTAATTTAATATTTCCTAGGAAAAATAAAGATATGAGCTTGGCAAATATATTATGTGTTTGCCAAGTTTTTTATGTATTGGTGAGTTGATTCATATAACTTACTATGATATAATCTAAACTCGTGAGTAATTACTATAAATTAATTGCTCCTTGCCCATTACGGGCCGTTTAGACCAAAAGGAGGTGAAAGTGTAATGAGAAAGTACGAAATTATGTACATCATTCGTCCTGGCGTTGAAGAAGAAGCTCAAAAAGCTTTAGTTGAACGTTTTGCAGGTGTTTTAACAAACAATGGTGCAGAAATCATTAACACGAAAGAGTGGGGTAAGCGTCGTTTAGCTTACGAAATCAACGACTTACGTGAAGGTTTCTACATGATCTTAAACGTGAAATCTAACGCAGAAGCGATTAACGAATTCGACCGTTTAGCTAAGATCAACGAAGACATCCTTCGTCATATCGTTGTTAAAGAAGAAGAAAAATAATTGATATATAGGGAGAGTGGTTCGATTGATGAATCGTGTTATCCTCGTTGGTCGTTTAACTAAGGACCCTGACTTACGTTACACGCCCAATGGTGTTGCAGTAGCTACTTTTACGTTAGCTGTGAATCGCGCATTTGCGAATCAACAAGGTGAGCGTGAAGCTGACTTTATTAATTGTGTAATATGGCGTAAACAAGCAGAAAACGTAGCAAATTATTTGAAAAAAGGTAGCTTAGCAGGCGTAGATGGACGTCTTCAAACTCGTAATTACGATGGACAAGACGGTAAACGTGTATATGTAACAGAAGTTCTTGCGGAGAGCGTACAATTTTTAGAGCCGCGTAATGGCGGTGGGGAGCAACGCGGTTCATTCAATCAGCAACCATCAGGAGCTGGTTTCGGTAACCAAAGCTCTAACCCATTTGGTCAATCTAGTAATCCGGGTAACTCAGGTAACACTGGTAATTCTGGATTTACGAAGAATGACGATCCATTTTCAAATGTAGGTCAACCGATCGACATTTCCGACGACGATTTACCGTTCTAATACAGTAAATTTGTTAGTTTTAACAAAGAATGGAGGGAAATAGATATGGCAGGACGCAAAGGTGGACGTGCGAAACGTCGTAAGGTGTGTTTCTTCACAGCTAACGGCATCACTCGCATCGATTATAAAGATGTTGATTTATTAAAACGTTTCGTTTCTGAGCGTGGTAAAATTTTACCTCGTCGTGTAACAGGAACAAGCGCAAAATACCAACGCAAACTTACAGTTGCAATTAAACGTGCTCGTCAAATGGCACTTTTACCATATGTTGGTGAATAATAGCGTATGAAATGCACAGTAGAGTCGGACTCTACTGTGCATTTTGCTATGCTTTTCTTTTTTGAAAGAGAGGTTAGATGATGAAAAGTACGAAATTTATTACTGAAGGTGCGGCATTATTGGCGATATATGCAATTTTATTGCTTATATCTATGTATGTTCCGATTTTAGGTACAGTTGCAATATTTGCATTGCCGTTACCGTTTATATTATTAACAATAAGGCATAAACTATCTAATGTGCTCGTAATTTTTGTAGCGGCACTTTTTATTACAGTTATTGTGAGTCAGCCGATTAGTCTCGTAAAGACAGTGATGTTTGGACTAATAGGTATTGCATTAGGATATATGTATAAAAAAGAAAAAAAACCAGTGGAGATATTGATAGCTGGAACACTTACATATTTAATTGGTATGATGCTTATTTATGTTGGAAGTATAAAGTTTTTCGACATAAATATAATGAAGCAAATGCAAAATATGATTAGTGAAAGTATGGCGCAAAGTGAAAAGATAGTAAGTGCTGCTGGTATGCCAGTTAGTAAGGAACAAAAAGAGTTATTTGCACAAATGAGTGATATATTACAAACGCTATTTCCGAGTATACTTGTGCTAGTTTCTGTATGTTTTTCTTGGATCACCTTAATATTATCAGGTAGTGTTTTGAGAAAATTAAAGTATGACGTTACACCTTGGCCTAAATTTAAAGATATACAATTGCCAAAGAGCATTGTCTGGTATTACGTTATATTTATTTTGTTAGCAACTTTTATAAAAGTAGAACCAACATCATATTTACATATGGCATTTTCTAATCTATATGTCATATTTGCGCTGCTACTCGTATTGCAAGGTTTGACATTTATCACTTTTTTAGCGCATAAAAAAGGTTTTACTAAAGGGATTCCTATTATTAGTTTTATTGTCTGCATGTTTATCCCGATGCTGTTTCCTCTTGTGACAATCTTAGGTATAATTGATTTAGGGATTTCATTGCGTTCTAAAATAGGGGAATAAAATAATATTCCTTATACTATTTTAATCTGTTGAACTAACTGGAAGGTAAGTTAGTTTTACTTTATAGGAGTTGTATACATGCCTGAATTTTATAAGAAACAGTGGTTTTTATATCCTGTTTATGTATTGGCATTTTTTGTGTTTGTGCTCATTTCGATCCTCTGTTACTTTCATTTGATTATGGGGATAGCTGCCTTTTTTGTTTTTTGTATCGTACTTTTTGTTGTTGTGCGCTTTGAGCTTACCTTTCAAAGGAATTTCGAAAAGCATACGACAGATATGATTACAAGGGTAAAGAAAGTGAGTAATGAAGCGTTTAACCAAATGCCTATTGGTATTTTGTTATACAATAAGGATTATGGGATTGATTGGGCAAATCCTTATTTATCTTCATGTCTGGGGCAACATGCATTAGCTGGATGGCACCTTTACGATGTATCAGAAACGTTACTTCTTTTTATTAAGGGAGAAACATCTGATGATATAGTCTCTTTGAATAATCGAAAGTTCCGTGTTTTTGTAAGAAAAGAAGAAAAATTAATTTATTTCTTTGATGTAACGGAACAAACAGAGATCGAAAAGATGTATGAGGATCAACGTACTGTGTTGGCTGTCATTTATTTAGATAATTATGATGAGGTTACACAAGGGTTAGATGATCAATTACGTACGAATATAACAAGTCTTGTGACATCCAGATTAAATGAATGGGCCCTTAAGTATGGGGCGTATTTAAAACGTGCATCTTCTGAAAGATTCTTCGTTGTACTAAATGAAAGTATTTTAGCACAAATGGAGAAAGGGAAATTTAGCATTTTAGATCAGGTGCGTGAAGAAACATCAAAAAGGAATATTCCCCTTACATTAAGTGTAGGTGTCGGATCAGGTGATTTACCTTTATCAGAGCTTGGAGCAATGGCTCAATCTGGTTTAGACCTTGCGCTTGGCCGCGGTGGAGATCAAGTAGCCATTAAACAAGCAACAGGTAAAGTTAAATTTTATGGCGGTAAGACAAATCCGGTTGAAAAACGTACTCGTGTACGTGCTAGAGTTATTTCGCATGCATTAAAGGATTTAGTATTAGAAAGTAGTAATGTCATTATAATGGGGCATAGAGCTCCTGATATGGATGCGATTGGCGCTGCAATTGGTATTTTAAAGGTAGCTCAATTAAATGAGCGTAAAGGATATATTGTGTTAGATGAAAATGATTCGGATAAGGGAATTAAGCGTTTGATGGATAAAGTGAAACAAAATGAAGAGTTATGGTCTCATTTTATTACACCAGTACAAGCGATGGAAATTGCAAATGATGATTCCTTACTTGTTGTTGTTGATACGCATAAACCTTCCATGGTGATGGAGGAAAAACTGTTACATAAAATTGAGAGTGTAGTGGTTATTGACCATCACCGCCGAGGAGAAGACTTTATTGAAGATCCATTGCTTGTTTACATGGAACCATATGCTTCTTCGACGGCAGAACTTGTTACAGAACTACTTGAATATCAACCGAAAAATTTAAAGATGACGATGTTAGAAGCAACAGCGTTGTTAGCGGGGATTATTGTTGATACGAAAAGCTTTACATTCCGGACGGGTGCTCGTACGTTTGATGCAGCTTCTTATTTACGCTCACATGGTGCAGACACTGTACTTGTACAAGAATTGTTAAAAGAAGATATGGATCAGTATTTACGAGTTGCAAAAGCTATTAAAAATGCGTACATTTATAAAAATGGAATTGCAATTGCAAAAGTTGATAGTGATGATTACTACGACCAAGTGCTTATTGCGCAATCAGCGGACACGCTATTAACAATGACGGGTATTATCGCATCATTTGTTATCGCGAAACGTGGAGAGAATTTCATTGGGATTAGCGGCAGGTCTTTAGGTGAAGTGAACGTGCAGCTAGTTATGGAAAATTTAGGCGGTGGCGGGCATTTGACGAATGCAGCCACACAAATGAAAAATGTTACAGTAGATGAAGCTGAGGAGAAGCTTCAATTTGTTATTGATGACTATTTACAGGGAGGCACACAATCATGAAAGTAATTTTTCTAAAAGACGTAAAAGGTAAAGGTAAAAAAGGAGAAGTGAAAAACGTACCGGATGGTTATGCAAATAACTTCTTACTAAAACAAGGTTTAGCTGCTGAAGCGACAAACAGCAGTATGAAAACGTTAGAAGCTCAAAAGCGCAAAGAAGAAAAAGATGCAGCAGCAGAGCTTGAAAGTGCAAAACAATTAAAAGAAACGTTAGAGAAATTAACTGTAGAATTAAAGGCTAAATCTGGAGAAGGTGGCCGTCTATTCGGTTCAATTACAAGTAAACAAATCGTAGATGCGATGCAAAAATCACACAAGATTAAACTTGATAAGCGTAAATTTGAAATGGATGATGCAATTCGTGCATTAGGCTATACAAACGTTACTGTGAAATTGCATCCGCAAGTAACAGCAACAGTAAAAGTTCATGTTAGTGAACAATAAAAATAAGTTAAGCAAGGAGGATTGCGCATGAGTGATGTAATGGCTGATCGTACCCCTCCGCATAATATAGAAGCTGAGCAGGCAGTCTTAGGTGCTATATTGATTGATCAGGATGCGTTAACGTCAGCATCGGAACTATTAGTACCTGATTCATTTTATCGAACGAAACATCAAAAGATTTTTGAAGTCATGCTTGGGTTATCTGATAAGGGAGAGCCAATTGACTTAGTAATGATGACGTCGGCGATGGCCGACCAAGGATTACTAGAAGAAGTTGGTGGGGTTTCTTACTTAGCAGAATTAGCAGAAGTTGTTCCGACTGCTGCTAACGTAGAGTATTATGCACGAATCATCGCTGAAAAAGCGCTGTTACGTCGTTTAATTCGAACAGCGACTCATATCGTGTCTGATGGGTATGAGAGAGAAGATGATGTGGATGGCCTTTTAAATGAGGCTGAGAAAAAAATATTAGAGGTATCTCATCAAACGAATGCTAAAGCATTCCAAAATATTAAAGACGTTCTCGTAGATGCTTACGATAAAATCGAACTTTTGCATAATCAAAAAGGTGAAGTTACTGGGATACCAACTGGGTTTACTGAATTAGATAAGATGACGGCAGGTTTCCAGCGAAATGATTTAATCATCGTGGCAGCACGTCCATCGGTAGGGAAAACGGCATTTTCATTAAATATCGCACAAAACGTAGCGACGAAAACGGATGAAAATGTAGCGATTTTTAGTCTAGAGATGGGTGCTGATCAGCTTGTTATGCGTATGCTTTGTGCAGAAGGGAATATTGATGCACAAAGACTTCGTACCGGATCATTAACTTCTGATGATTGGGCGAAATTAACGATGGCAATGGGTAGTCTTTCTAATGCTGGTATCTATATTGATGATACGCCAGGGATTAAAGTAAATGAGATTCGAGCGAAATGTCGTAGATTAAAACAAGAACAGGGTCTTGGTATGATCTTGATTGACTACTTACAGCTTATTCAAGGAAGCGGGAAATCCGGAGAGAATCGTCAGCAGGAAGTATCTGAGATTTCACGTACACTAAAAGGGATTGCACGTGAATTGCAAGTGCCTGTTATTGCCTTGTCACAGTTATCTCGTGGTGTAGAATCTCGCCAAGATAAACGTCCGATGATGTCTGATATTCGTGAATCGGGAAGTATCGAGCAGGATGCTGATATTGTAGCCTTCCTATATCGTGAGGATTACTATGATCGTGAAACAGAAAACAAAAATACAATTGAGATTATTATTGCAAAGCAGCGTAACGGTCCGGTAGGCTCAGTAGAGCTTGCGTTTGTTAAAGAGTTCAATAAGTTCGTAAACTTAGAACGTCGCTTTGAGGATGGACATGCGCCGCCTGCATAAAAGCAGTATAAAAAAGAAACACATTTCTTATAATAAGATGTGTTTCTTTTTTTTTATAGGAAAGATAAGGCTTTCACGAGGGAAATATATATTTCTTACGAACGAAAATGTTTTTTAATAAAAAAATGTTCGCTTTTTGGTTGACTTCTCTTTCGGTTTTGGTACAATTATATTGTTTGAATAGATCGTTTGAAAATTGCGGAGGTGCTTGAATAATGTCTTCAGTAGTAGTTGTAGGAACACAATGGGGCGATGAAGGAAAAGGTAAAATTACTGACTTTCTTTCTGAGCATGCGGAAGTAGTTGCAAGATATCAAGGTGGAAATAACGCGGGACATACAATTGTTTTCGGCGGAGTTAAATATAAATTACACTTAATCCCATCTGGTATTTTCTATAAAGAGAAAATTTGTGTAATCGGAAACGGCTTAGTAGTAGATCCGAAAGCATTACTTGAAGAGTTAAAATACTTACACGATCGTGGTGTAAGTACTGATAATTTACGCGTGAGTAACCGTGCGCACGTTATTTTACCTTATCACTTAAAACAAGATGAGTTAGAAGAAGCAAGTAAAGGTGATAACAAAATCGGTACAACGAAAAAAGGTATCGGTCCTGCATATATGGATAAAGCTGCTCGTATCGGTATCCGTATGGCTGACCTTTTAGACCGTGAAGCATTTAAAGAGAAGCTTGAGCGCAATTTAGTAGAAAAAAATCGCTTGTTTGAAAAAATGTATGATACAGAAGGTTTCAGTGTAGAAGAAATCTTTGAAGAGTACTTCGAGTACGGTCAACAAATCGCGCAATATGTATGTGATACATCTGTTGTATTAAATGATGTATTAGATGATAATCGTCGTGTGTTATTTGAAGGTGCACAAGGTGTTATGCTTGATATCGACCACGGTACGTACCCGTTCGTTACATCTTCTAACCCAATTGCTGGTGGTGTAACAGTGGGAACTGGAGTTGGTCCTGCGAAAGTTACTCGCGTTGTAGGTGTATGTAAAGCATATACAAGCCGCGTTGGTGATGGTCCATTCCCTACTGAACTTCATGATGAAATCGGTCATCAAATTCGTGAGGTTGGTCGTGAGTATGGAACAACAACTGGTCGTCCTCGCCGTGTAGGTTGGTTCGATAGCGTTGTTGTAAGACATGCACGTCGTGTTAGTGGTTTAACGGATTTATCATTAAATTCTATCGATGTCCTAACAGGTATTCCAACTCTTAAAATTTGTGTTGCTTACAAATACAATGGTGAAGTTATCGATGAAGTTCCAGCAAACTTAAACATTTTAGCGAAATGTGAGCCTGTATACGAAGAGCTTCCAGGTTGGACAGAAGATATTACTGGTGTAAAATCATTAGATGAGCTTCCTGAAAATGCACGAAAATACGTAGAGCGTGTTTCTGAGCTAACAGGAATTCAATTATCTATGTTCTCAGTTGGACCAGATCGTAACCAAACAAATATCGTTCGTAACGTATACGAAGCTTAATTGATATTTTTTTCCGAAAAAACTCATGTCCGCATGAGTTTTTTCTTATCTTTTATAAAAAAATGAAAAAAGGTATTGCAAAAATAAAAGATAATATGTTATGATACATCTTGTCGTCACGAAAATATGACGTTGGTGAGTATGAGCCATTAGCTCAGTTGGTAGAGCATCTGACTTTTAATCAGAGGGTCGAAGGTTCGAGTCCTTCATGGCTCACCATTTTATTTTTCGTGGCCCGTTGGTCAAGTGGTTAAGACACCGCCCTTTCACGGCGGTAACACGGGTTCGAATCCCGTACGGGTCATGTTTTTTTATGTTCATTTTTGGTCCCGTGGTGTAGTGGTTAACATGCCTGCCTGTCACGCAGGAGATCGCCGGTTCGACCCCGGTCGGGACCGCCACTTTTGTTTATACCACCATTAGTGGTTTTATATATAGTTTTGGCTCGGTAGCTCAGTCGGTAGAGCAGAGGACTGAAAATCCTCGTGTCGGCGGTTCGATTCCGTCCCGAGCCACTCTCAGGATATTAAGTGGGCCCACTTAATATCCTTTTTATTTGTGTAATTTTACAAAAGTGAGTAGTTATTTTAAAATAGAATGAGGAGCCTCTAGCAGTTGAAGCTAGAGGTTTTTCTATAGATCGTATAGGATTCCGTGTAAAAGTGGATCATACATGAGTCTGTGAGAATAGAGGAGAAGTACTTAAGCAAAAGATGCGGTCATATAGGGACATACTATGTAGACATCAATGTGTTTAGGGATATTGACCATATTTTTATAAGGAGGAAATAGACGATGATGGGAAAGAAAATTTTAGTAGTTGATGATGAAAAGCCGATTGCGGATATTTTGAAGTTCAATCTAGAAAAAGAAGGTTTTGAAATTGTAATGGCGCATGATGGTGATGAAGCGATTGAAAAAGCGAATGAAGAACAGCCAGATATGGTTTTATTAGATATTATGCTACCAGGTAAAGATGGCTTAGAGGTTTGCCGTGAAATACGTAAAAGCTCAGAAATGCCAATTATTATGCTTACAGCAAAAGATTCTGAAATTGATAAAGTATTAGGGCTTGAGCTTGGGGCAGATGATTATGTAACGAAGCCATTTAGCACGAGGGAATTACTGGCTCGCGTGAAGGCGAACTTACGTCGCCATCAACAAGGTGGTGCTGCGGAAAAAGAAGAAAATACGGAAATGGTTATTGGTCCAATTGTTATTAACCCAAATGCCTATAGTGTAACAAAGCGTGAAGAAAATATTGAGCTTACACATCGTGAATTTGAATTACTACATTATTTAGCTAAACATTTAGGACAAGTTATGACACGTGAACATTTATTACAAACAGTTTGGGGTTACGACTATTTTGGAGATGTTCGTACAGTAGACGTAACAGTACGTCGTTTACGTGAAAAAATTGAAGATAATCCAAGTCATCCTACTTTAATTGTCACTAGACGTGGAGTAGGGTATTACTTGCGTGACCCAGAGCAGGAATAGTATATGAAGAAAGTCGGTTTTTTTCAATCTATTCATTTAAAATTTGTACTCATATATATGCTATTAATATTGATAGCTATGCAAGTTATTGGGGTATATTTCGTAAGAGAGTTAGAAAAGAGTCTTGTACAAGGTTTTAGAGATTCTTTAACGCAGCAAACAAACTTATTAGCATATAACTTGAAACAAGAGTTTAAAAAAAGTTATACAAAAGCAGAAACAGAGTCAACCGATGAAACGATTAAAACGTCAATTCGAAAATTTGCCTCTGATCGAAAGAAAGATATTCAAGAGGTAAGTGTATTTGATTCGCATAGAAAGTTACTAGCCATTTCAGATGAATCGAAGCAAAATAAGGTGAATCGAACATCAACTGATATAGCTGTTCAGCGAGTATTGGTACAAAAAAAGCCTGAAGTGAAAATTGAGAAAGATGGTCGAACGGGCCATCGTGTCCAAGTTATGATTACTCCTATTCTAGATGATAACGGCAAAGATGCACTTGGTGTTATTTATGTTGTTGCATCTATGGAAGATGTTTATAAGCAGATGAAGGATATTAATCAAATTTTTGCAACGGGAACAGTTATTGCATTACTCGTAACGGCTGTACTTGGAATTTTGTTGGCTCAAACTATTACGAGACCAATTTCAGATATGCGAAGACAAGCAATTGAAATGGCAAAAGGAAACTATTCGAGAAAAGTAAAAGTGCATAGCCATGATGAAATTGGACAACTAGCATTATCTTTCAATAATTTATCAAAAAAATTACAACAAGCCCGTTCTTCAACAGAAAGTGAAAGACGTAAATTATCATCTGTTTTATCACATATGACAGATGGAGTAATTGCTACTGACCGAAAAGGCGATATTATTTTATTAAATGACCCTGCGGAAAAAATGCTAAATGTTTCGCGTGAAACAGCGCTCGATCAATCTGTTTTAGAAGTATTAGGGATACAAGAAGAGTTTACGCTTGATCATTTATACGAAGAACCAGACTCTGTTTTATTAGATTTTAGTACGAGAAATGAACCATATATTTTACGTGCTAGTTTCTCGGTTATTCAAAAAGAGACAGGGAAGGCAAATGGTTTAATTGCTGTATTATATGATGTAACAGAGCAGGAGCGTATAGAGCGAGAACGTCGTGAGTTTGTGGCGAACGTCTCTCATGAATTAAGAACACCATTAACAACAATGCGTAGTTATTTAGAGGCGCTTACGGATGGGGCATGGCAAGATCCGAATATTGCACCGCAATTTTTAACAGTTACACAAGAAGAAACAGAAAGAATGATTAGACTTGTAAATGCGTTGTTGCAACTATCTAAACTCGATAGTACAGAACATCGTTTAATGAAAGAATGGGTCGACTTTACTGACTTCTTTAATAACGTTATTGATCGATTTGAAATGTCTAAAGAGCAAAATGTAAGTTTCAAACGATCTTTCTCGAAAAAGTCCCGATTTATTGATATGGATACGGACAAAATTACTCAAGTGTTGTATAACATTATTTCTAATGCATTAAAGTATTCACCAGAAGGTGGAACGGTAACATATCGCTTACGTGATCGCGGTGATTTATTAGAGATTAGTGTAAGTGACCAAGGAATGGGTATTCCGAAAGAAAACGTTGATAAAATCTTTGAACGCTTCTATCGCGTAGATAAAGCACGTTCAAGACAAATGGGTGGTACAGGACTTGGATTAGCGATTGCGAAAGAAATGATTGAGGCGCATGGTGGTTCGATTTGGGCGAAAAGTGAGGAAGGAAAAGGGACGACTATTTACTTCACATTGCCGATGGCAGCGGATGAAGAGGACGATTGGGAATGAGTATGGAAAACTTTAAAACGATAGTTTTAATTAATTTAGTTGTAATTAGTCTATTCCTTACTTTTAACTTATGGACATATGTGCCAGACTCCACTTCCATGCAAAATGCAAAATTTGTGCAGGGTAATGAAGGAACCAGTCAAACGAAAATTTCCGATGTAATCCGTCCCACTTCTATCATCGTGCACAAAGATAAAAATCATTATGGGAGCAAAAGAGAGGAAGATATAGAATCAATCTATAGACCTTTGGAAACAGGAGAGTTACATGATTTTAGAGAGATTTCGGTTGCTAAGGGTGATTTCCTTTCTTATGTACATGGCGAAGGGAAAATTGAGCTTCTTTTTCCTACTAATATCCCATTTGATGCAGTCAAATCTATGTTTAATCTGAAAGAGAAAAGTATAGATAGGCCTAAATATTTTAATCGTATTATTCTTGATCCTTCTCGAAGTAGGGATCAGGAAATTAAAATTAACTTTGTGTCTTATGACGATAACTTTAGAATATATGAAGCAAAATTAAGTGGTGTGTATTTAAAAGATATTGTTAATGCACAAAATCAATTTATAGTATCAGCAAAACCATATTTTGATTATCAAATTAATGATACGAAAAAGTTGTTTTTGCCAGATGGAACGACAGAATTAAACAATATCACATATATTTCATCTAATTTAGCGGTGGATACATTTAAGAATGCTCTTTTTAGCGATCCACGTTATTTAAGTCCTATTACAGAGGGATCGAAAGAAACATTTACGGATGGTATTAGGTCCATGGAGATTGAACATGATCATCACATGCTAAAGTATAAAAACTCTTCTGTATCAAGTGAGAAACCTATAGATAATTTAATGCTTTTACAAAAAAGTTTTGAATTTGTGAGTGGCCACAGTGGGAGCTTGGATTCATATCGTTTAGATTATGTGAATAAAGGACAGACAGTATTTCGTTTGCATGAAGATGGATATTCCGTATTCAATACAGATGGATTAGCTGAATTAAGACAAGTATGGGGATCAGAAGAAGTGATGGAATATGAAAGACCGTTGCTATCTTTAAATACGAAGGGGATAGAACAGAATGTTACCCTTCCATCAGGTCACGTTGTGATAGCATCCTTAGAAAAGAATACAGAAATAAATAAACAATTAATTAAAGACATTGGTATTGGATACAAGTTATCACTAGATGGGCAAGTAGTTCGATTACAGCCAATTTGGTATGTAAAGCTTGCTGAAGATGAGGCTGGTAAACAAAAAATATATGAGTGGAGTGAGGGAGGACTAAATGGATTGGGATCGGATTAAAACCATATTTATTGTGACCTTTTTTGTTTTGGACCTCTTTCTCATTTTTCAATTCATTCAAAAGCAAGATAGTAATCAATTGGAGCTTATTGCGGAAACAAAGATAGATCAAGAATTAAAAGCAAACAAAATTACTATGGGTAATTTCCCTAAAGAACCGAAAGAAGAGTCGTTTATTAGGGCGGAAAACAAGGCCTTTAAAGAAGAAGATATACAGTCTTTAAAAAATCAAACGGCGCATATACAAAATATGTACAAGATAGAAAGTAAGTTAAAAGAACCTTTTTTAAATACAAAATCATTATCAAAAGATAAGTATAATGAATTTTTGAAGAACTATGTATTAGATGGACAAAAGTATGAGTTTGGAGCGATGAAAGACTCTAAAATTTACTTCTTCCAAAAATATAAAGATAAGCCTATTTTCTATAATGATCAGGCAATGATTGTTGTGGAATTAAATGAAAAAAATGAGCTTGTTTCGTACACACAGACGATGCTAACGGATTTAAAAGAAATGGGCGAAAGTGAAAAAACGAAACAGCAAGAAATTATTACGGCTCAAACGGCTTTAGAAAATTTGTATTTAAAAAATAAAGTTCATGGGAATACGCATGTAAAAGAAGCGCAAATTGGTTATGCCACCCTTACCGCATCTACTTCTAATAACCAAGTACTCGCTCCCACATGGAATTTAAAAACGGATCAGAAGCAGGATTTCTTTGTGAATGCGATTGAAGGACAGGTTATGGAATTAGGGGAAAAGGAAAATCAAGTGGTTGATGAACATACTGGAGTGAGAAAGAATGGGGTTGCATTTTAGCGTACTTGCAAGTGGAAGTACAGGGAATATGCTATATGTAGGAACAGATGAGAAAAAATTACTTGTCGATGCAGGTTTAAGTGGTAAAGCAACAGAGGCTTTATTTAAACAGGCAGAACTAAATATAAATGATGTATCAGGTATTCTTGTAACACATGAACATAGTGACCATATTAAAGGATTAGGTGTATTGGCACGCAAATATGATTTACCTGTTTATGCAAATGAGAAAACATGGAACGCAATGGAACATTTAATAGGAAATATCCCAACTGAGCAAAAGTTCATTTTCTCAGTCGGGGATGTGAAAACATTCGGTGATATTGAGGTCGAGTCATTTGGTGTTTCTCATGATGCGGCAGAGCCGATGTTTTATGCTTTTCATAACAACAATAGAAAGTTAGCCCTTATTACAGATACAGGATACGTCAGTGACCGTATGAAAGGTGTTATTAAGGGAGCGAATGCTTTCGTATTTGAAAGTAACCATGATGTGGAAATGCTTCGTATGGGGCGTTATCCATGGAGCATTAAACGACGTATTTTAAGTGATGTGGGGCACGTTTGTAATGAGGACGCTGCATTAGCCATGGCGGATGTAATTACAGATGAGACAAAACATATTTATTTAGCACATTTAAGTTTAGATAATAATATGAAAGAGCTAGCCCGCATGTCGGTATCACAAGTACTGGAGGAAAAGGGATTTGGAGTAGGAGAATCCTTTGAAATTCACGATACAGATCCAAAAATGCCTACAAAAATTCAATACGTATAATTCTTCATTTTAGTAAACAATAAAGGTGAATATAGTTGTTTTCAGGAAGATGGGTGAACAAATATGTCCTTTATTGATGAAGAAAAATATCGTATAAAACGTGCAGGTAAAAAGAAGCGAAAAGGTATTGTTATTTCTAGCATAGCGGGAACAATTGTCGGAGCTTCATTGTTTGCATTTGGAGCTCCTTTATTCTCAAACCATACGGGATCGCTCCCGCAAGCGGAAGCAAGCGGAAGTAATATGGCCGAAGCTCAAGGGATTAAGCAGATTAGCTTTGTGGATGCTGTTGATCGTGCTTCTGAAGCTGTTGTTGGTGTGATTAATATTCAACGAGATGATTTTTCAGAGGCGGATTCTGAAGCAGGTACAGGATCTGGTGTTATTTATAAGAAGACTGGTGATCGTGCTTACATTGTAACAAATAATCACGTTGTTGCTGGAGCGAATCGTATTGAAGTGAGCCTAAGTGACGGTAAAAAAGTTTCAGCAAAAGTATTAGGAACCGATGTAGTCACAGATTTGGCTGTATTAGAAATAGATGCGAAGTATGTGAAAAAAGTAATTGAAATTGGCGATTCTAATACTGTTCGCAGAGGAGAACCGGTTATTGCGATCGGAAACCCACTCGGACTACAATTTTCTGGGACTGTTACACAAGGTATTATTTCAGCTAGTGAACGCATTGTTCCTGTAGATTTGGATCAAGATGGTCATTATGATTGGCAAGTAGAAGTATTGCAAACAGATGCAGCGATTAATCCAGGTAATAGTGGTGGCGCGCTTGTAAATGCAGCAGGACAATTAATTGGTATTAACTCAATGAAAATTGCCGCAAAAGAAGTAGAAGGAATTGGACTAGCAATTCCGGTTACTAGAGCTGTTCCAATTATGAATGAACTTGAGAAGTACGGAAAAGTAAGAAGACCTTATGTTGGAATTGAACTTAGGTCATTAAATGAAATTCCGACCTATCATTGGTCAAAAACATTACAGTTACCAGGGAATGTGACGGAGGGCGTTTGCATTTTAGATGTGAAAAGTCCTTCGCCAGGTGCAGAAGCTGGTTTACGAGAACATGATGTTATTGTGGCGGTAGATGGAAAACCAATCCGCGATATTATTGGGTTCCGCACGGCCTTATATGATAAGAAAATTAATGATAAAATGACTCTGACGTTTTATCGTGGTACAAAACGAGCAACAACAACGGTGAAGTTAGGCATTCAGAAGTATTAAAAACAGGAGGGCCTACCTCCTGTTTTCTATTGTAGAAAAGTGAGGTGAAGAATATGAATTTACCTTGTTGTTTAGAACATGTAGAATTAGCGCTAGATATTATTGTGGATGAATGTGAAGTTGCGCCGGTTATCAACAATGTGGATAACTCTAAAAACGAGAAGAAAACATGTGAATTTTGTCAAAATGAGGCGACATATGTTGTATCGAACACAGATTCTCACACAATATGTGGGTAACAATTGTGGATATGTGGATAAGTTATGTGGATAACATGTTTGTAAGGTGGGGAATACGTGTGAATATCTCGATTATTTCAATTGGGAAATTAAAAGAAAAATATTTAAAACAAGGTATAGCAGAATACTTAAAACGATTATCTGCATACGCAAAAGTAGAAGTAATTGAATTACCAGATGAGAAGGCACCAGAAAATTTAAGTGAAGCTGAAATGCTAATTGTAAAGGAAAAAGAAGGTATACGTATACTGGATAAAATTTCTGATGATACGCATGTCATTGCATTAGCGATAGAAGGAAAACAAAAATCCTCAGAAGAATTTGCAGTAAGTCTAGATCGTCTTGCTACATATGGAAAGAGCAAAGTGGCATTTGTAATTGGTGGATCACTTGGACTAAGCTCAGAAGTAATGAAGCGTTCAAATGAGTCACTTTCTTTTTCAAAGATGACATTACCACATCAATTAATGCGATTAGTATTGCTTGAGCAAGTGTATAGAGCGTTTCGGATTAATCGTGGGGAACCGTATCATAAATAATGTATATAAAAAGAGTAAAAAAGACCATTGGACAAAAATCACCGATGGTCTTTTGAACATTAATAGGTTGTATATAGATTTCCTAAAATAAGTATGTTTCTATTTCTAAAAAAGTATGCTGTAATATGAAGAGGAAAAAGTATAAGTAGTCAGAGAAGTGAGGAATTAAAGGTGAAAAAGTTTAAGAAGTTTTACTTGGAGATTACAAGTGTATGTAATCTTGCGTGTAGCTTTTGTCCGCCTACGGAAAGGCAGAAGCAATTCATTTCTGTGGAGGATTTTTCTAAAAGATTAGACCAAATTAAACCTCACACAGACTACATTTATTTGCACGTGAAGGGTGAGCCG
Organism: Bacillus sp. SH5-2; assembly: GCF_008368905.1. NCBI lineage: Bacteria > Bacillati > Bacillota > Bacilli > Caryophanales > Bacillaceae > Bacillus > Bacillus sp. SH5-2. Next base: position 107,050 of record NZ_QOSD01000021.1, on the reverse strand, counting down.
TTGCTGCATCCGAAAATAGATCAACTGTTAGATTTAAGCCATGAAAAGGGGTTTAAAGTTAATATTACAACGAACGGAACGTTAATTAATAAGAGAAGGCATAGACTGTTAAATAAGCCTGCTCTAAGGCAAATGAATTTTTCACTGCACAGTTTTGACGGACATCCAGGTTCGCAAGACAAAGAAGGATATGTAAGAAGTATACTTTCTTTCATTAGAGAGGCGACTAGCCAATCGGATTTAATCGTTTCATTAAGGTTATGGAATTTAACTCAGGATAATAAAACAAATGCTGAAATCCAGAAAAATAGAGAGTTATTATCCATCATTGAAAATGAGTTTAATCTGTCTTATCAAATTGAAGAGAAGCTTACTCCAGGAAAAGGTATAAAAATTGCGGAACGCGTCTTTATTAATCAGGACTATGAATTCCAGTGGCCAGCATTGCATGAGGAAGAGGATGACGGAAAAGGATTCTGTCATGGTCTTCGAAATCAAGCAGGCATTTTAGCAAATGGAACAGTTATTCCTTGCTGTTTAGATGGTGAAGGGATTATTAATCTTGGCAATATTAATAGTGATTCATTTTCGAATATCATAGAAGGTGAAAGAGCGCAAAATATTGTAGATGGATTTTCGAAGAGAGTTGCAGTCGAAGAGCTATGTAGGAAATGTGGATACCGAAAAAGATTTGGAAAGTAAACATAAGATAAGCCCTCATAAAGCGAGGGCTTATTTTTATGCTCTAATTCATCAATGAAGGAACCGGCGTAAGAAACGGCTTTACGGAGGGTTTATCTAATCTGGCGTGTTTCGTTGGTTATATCTCCCCTATTTTTAATATTGAAAAACCCTCAACGTATTCATACATGAAAAGAAGGACAAGCATAAAAATGCTTGTCCTTCGAGTTGAATTTGAAAATTAATATACTTTGTCGCCGTTGAAAATAGAGTTTTTCACGACAACATAATCTACAGTACGGATAGCGTCTAATTTTGTTCCACCAGCGTAAGAGATAGAAGATTGAAGATCTTGTTCCATTTCGATTAAAGTGTCTTCTAGAGAACCTTTATGCTCAACGAACATTTTCTTACCTTCAACGTTTTTCTTCTCACCTTTTTGGAATTCAGAAGCTGAACCGAAGTACTCTTTATAAAGTTTGCCGTCTTTTTCGATTGTTTCCCCTGGAGACTCTTCATGACCAGCGAATAGAGAACCGATCATAACCATAGTCGCCCCAAATCGAATAGATTTAGCTACGTCGCCGTGTGTACGAATACCACCGTCAGCGATAATTGGCTTGCTTGCAGCTTTTGCACACCAGCGAAGTGCAGCTAGTTGCCAGCCGCCAGTTCCAAAGCCTGTTTTAATTTTAGTAATACAAACTTTACCAGGTCCAATACCAACTTTTGTTGCGTCAGCACCAGCGTTTTCTAATTCTCTTACCGCTTCTGGAGTTCCAACGTTTCCAGCGATAACGAAGCTTTCTGGTAAATGCTTTTTAATATGTTGAATCATGTTGATCACAGCATTAGAATGTCCGTGCGCGATATCAATTGTGATGTATTCAGGTGTAAGTTGCTCAGCAGCTAATTGTTGTACGAATTCATACTCGTCCTCTTTTACACCAACGCTAATAGAAGCGATTAATCCACGTGATTGCATATCTCTAATGAATGAGATTCGTTTCTCTGGTTGGAAACGATGCATGATATAGAAGTAATTATTTTCAGCTAAATAAGTTGCAATTCTCTTATCAATAATCGTTTGCATATTTGCAGGTACGACAGGTAATTTAAATTTATGTTTTCCTAAAGTGACAGTTGTATCACATTCAGAGCGGCTATTTACAATACATTTTGCAGGAATTAATTGAATATCTTCATAGTCGAATACGTTTTCCATCATTTACACCCCTAAAATACGAATATTTTATTCGTTTTGTTTAAAAATGTTCGTCCAAAAGATAATTTACATTATTTTCACTCATAAGTCAAAGGTTTTCATGTTTATATTTGAAAATTAACATTTATATACGAATGTTGTAGGGGCAAATGCTGAAAATATGTTTTAACATAGTGGTATTTGATGTAAAATAATCTTTGGAAAATAAAAGAGTAATAGGCAAATAACAGATTAATAGCCAAATTTAGGAGGAGTATTAATGAAACGCTTAGTATACATGGATTGGCTACGAGTATTAGCCACAATCGCAGTTGTTACAATTCACGTTACTGCTGGTTATGTTTCTGTGTTAGATACAAATAACGTGTCGCGCTGGCTGGCTGGTAACTTTTTTGAATCCATTTCACGTGCCAGTGTTCCAATCTTCGTGATGATTAGTGGAGCGTTATTATTAAAGGGAACGAAAGAGATTCCGATCGGGGAATTTTTACAGAAGCGTGCAAGTAAAGTGATTATACCTTTTATCGCTTGGAGTGCTATATTTTATGCATATGGAGCATATGCAGGATATTTTCCAGCATCTTTCAAGCAAGGGATAAAACACTTTTTAACGGATACGATCGGGGGACATTTATGGTTCCTATACATGATTGTAGGGATATATTTAATTACACCTCTACTGAAAATCTTTGTGAAGAACGCTAAGAAAAGAGAGATAGAATATTTTTTAATTTTATGGCTATATGCATCTGTTGTAGTCAATTTAGTGAAATATTATTATCCTATCAATTTTAATATTGAATTATTTTACGTTACAAATTATGTAGGATACTTTTTACTTGGTTATTATTTATCTAATTATGATATTTCGAAAAAATGGAGAAATATTTCTTACATCGGAGGAATCGTAGGATTTATTAGTACATTCTTTATTACATATCACTATACGGTAAAAGCCAATGGACAGTTAGATCAGTTCTGGTACGGGTATTTTGCACCAGGTGTTGTACTTATGGCGATTGGACTATTTGTATTTTTCAAATATGCTTTCCAAAACTCAGAACGAGAATTACCATTCGTATTACGCTTTATAAATCAAGCGAGCCTTGGAATTTATATTCTCCACTTCTTCTTATTAAATAACTATCTGTACATTATTTTCCCTAAGGTAAATGAACGTGTGCATGCAATATTAGCAATACCAATTAATGTAACGATTACAATCGTTCTTAGCATGGTGATTACATTAGTATTGCAAAGGATACCTGTTGTAAAAAGATTAGTTCCGTAAAAATTAATATGATGTAGATGGGGCAGACTTATTATTAAGACTGCCCTTTACTATTTGTAAATTATACTTAGATAAATTGTGACTTAAATGAATTAAAAACAATAGTATTGCGGTATAATTCAACGTGAGGCATGAAGAATATAATTATTTAAATTTAAAATCAAATGAGGTTAATATATGAGTAAAAAGAGCTTTAGTAATTATGCATTAAGTAAAGAGATAGTAAGAGCACTGACTGGTTTAGGATATGAGCATCCAACAGAAGTACAAGGAGAGGTTATTCCAGTTGCATTGCAAAAGAAGGACCTTGTTGTAAAATCGCAAACTGGAAGTGGAAAAACGGCTTCGTTCGGTATACCACTTTGTGAAATGGTAGAGTGGGAAGAGAATAAACCACAAGCGTTAGTTTTAACGCCAACGAGAGAACTTGCTGTTCAAGTAAAAGAAGATATTACGAATATAGGTCGATTCAAAAGAATTAAGGCTGCCGCAGTTTATGGGAAATCTCCATTTGCGCGTCAAAAATTAGAGTTAAAGCAAAAAACACATATTGTAGTGGGTACCCCTGGTCGTGTATTAGATCATATCGAAAAAGGTACGCTTTCTTTAGAGCGTCTAAAGTACTTAGTTATTGATGAAGCAGATGAAATGCTAAATATGGGTTTTATTGATCAAGTAGAAGCAATTATTGATGAATTACCGACAAAACGAATGACAATGCTATTTTCAGCAACGCTTCCAGAAGATGTTGAAAAGTTATCTCGTACATATATGAATTTACCGACACATATTGAAATTAAGGCGGCTGGGATTACAACAGATAAAATTGAACATACCCTTTTTGAAGTGGGAGAAGAAGAGAAGCTTTCACTTCTTAAAGATGTAACAACAATTGAAAATCCAGACAGTTGCATTGTTTTTTGCCGTACACAAGAAAATGTAGATCATGTATATAGACAGTTAAAACGAGTTAATTACCCTTGTGACAAAATACATGGTGGCATGGTGCAAGAAGATCGTTTTGAAGTAATGGATGATTTTAGAAAAGGAAAGTTCCGTTATTTAGTAGCAACGGATGTAGCTGCGAGAGGTATTGATATTGATAATATTACACATGTTATTAATTATGATATTCCATTAGAAAAAGAAAGTTATGTACATCGTACTGGAAGAACAGGACGAGCTGGTAAGAAGGGAAAAGCTATTACATTTATTACGCCATATGAAAATAGATTTTTAGAAGAAATTGAGACGTACATCGGATTTGCAATTCCGAAGGCACAAGCACCTTCAAAAGAAGAAGTGATGAGAAGTAAGGCTGTATTTGAGGAAAAAATACATGCTAAACCAATGATAAAGAAGGATAAAAATGCTGATATAAATAAAGGAATTATGAAATTGTACTTTAATGGCGGGAAGAAAAAGAAAATTAGGGCTGTAGATTTCGTCGGTACAATTGCTAAAATTCAAGGTGTTTCGGCTGAAGATATAGGTATTATTACAATCCAAGATAATGTTTCGTACGTTGAGATATTAAATGGAAAAGGCTCACTTGTTTTAAAGGTCATGAAGAATACAACAATAAAAGGTAAACAATTAAAAGTTCATGAGGCGATTAAATAGGAGAAACTATCCACTTTAAAGGTGGATAGTTTTTTTTGAAACTTCATTAGAGTGGACGATTTGAAAGGACTTTACATAACGCGTTATTGACGATTGTTTTTTTGTATGTTAGTATATTCATTTGATTTTTTCTACCATTGAATGGGAAAATTGTTAATTCGTTTAGAGGGATATTTTTATATAAGTAAATCAATTTTTAATTCAATTGTTGTAAGTTATAAAAAGTGAGGACGGTGTTTGATTAATGAGTTTTACTCGAGATAGGTGGAGTTTAAATTGGCTTCATTTTTATTTGATTGTAGTAGTTGTTGCATCTCTTTTATTACGTATATATTTAGCGTTTCATTTAGAAGGCTATGAACGAGATCAACTCTTTTTCGTAGATTGGATGAATACTGTAGGTAAGTATGGGCTAGGTGATGTGTACGCACATGGGGATTTAGTAAACTATCCACCATTTTTCTTAGCTATATTAGGTATTTACGGAGCAATATTGTCATTTTTTAATATATCTGTCGAAGCGGCGGGTGTTTTAATTAGAGTGCCATCCATTTTATTTGAAGTGATAGCTATAATTATTTTTGCTATAGCTTCAAAAAGAATAGGTAATCCCATTGTGAGAGCGGCGTTAGTAACATTTTTTGCATTCAGTCCTGCTGTTATAGTGGATGGGACTATATGGGGTCAAGTAGATATGCTGCATAGTATATTGATGGTGAGTTCCCTTTTATTACTTATGTCTAAGCCGACTTGGTCTGGTGCTATTTATGCTGTAGCATTACTAGCTAAATTTCAATCAATTGTAATTGCGCCTGTATTTGCTATGTATTTCTTAAAAGTAATATGGGAGAAAAGAGAAGGGAAGGAATTGGCTAAGTTTGTAATAGGATTCTGTATACCTTTATTAATATTTAGTTTATATTTTGCAGCCCATGGAACATTTAGTATGATGTTAGATCAAGCGTATTTAGATGCAGTGGGCACGTTCCCAACAGTAACCGTATTTGCTATGAATATTTGGTATTATGCAATTGGTACTACCCCTGATACAGTGGATACTATTCAAATCTTACCGTATATTACTTTGAAAACAGTAGGGTTAATACTCTTGTCTATCGCTGCATCATTAATGTGCTTGTATGTCTTTTTCCATCGCCAAATGAATACAGCAATTTTATTGAAGGCCGCGACTTTTATAAGTTTCGCATTCTTTATGTTACCTACACAAATGCATGAAAGATATTCTTTCCCAGCATTAGTATTCGTGATCTTTTTACTGTTGTATGACATGAAGTGGACAGGAATAGCGTTAGGATTATCGGTAACAATATTTTTAAATATAGGAACGGTTTTATATGCGGGCGCTAATACGAATACAGGAATGTTTATTGTTGTAATTAATGTTTTTATTTTTTATTCTATGTGTAAATTATTATTAAAAGAGTATTATGATCGCTTTGAATCGTTGTTAGAGAGACAGTAAAAGCATAATACTTGGAATAGTTACATGTATTAGTTATTAAAATCTAATAATTACTCCAATAGATAATGCGGGATAAAATAAAAACGCTACCTAATTATTAGGTAGCGTTTTTATCGTTAGTAAGATCCTTTTAAATCATCAATTAACTTTTCAGCTAAGCGTCTATACATATTACTCATAGTTACGAAAGATGTTAGTAATAAAAATTGCTCTAAGTTTGGATCTTCCAAGGAAGAGATGTCGCTTACTTCTGAAACACGATTATTTACGTCTTGTTTAAAGCCTTCAACATTGATTTTAGTAAGGGCTAGATAATCTTTATATAGTGTATCTAACTCAAAGGTATCATCATTTAATAATGATTCATTTATATTTTCTAAGGAGCTTTTAATGTCGTTAATAGAGAGAGCCCCTTTTAATTGATAAATTAAGCTGATTAAAATCATATGCTCTTTTGAGTATTTTTTATTTTTGATTGGAATGAACAATTTCCCTTTTGCGTAATTGTTAATCATTGTTTTAGTTAATACTTTTTCATCATCAGTTCTTGTTGTATCCGCATAAGTATTCTCAAATAGTTGAACAACTTGGTCTACATATAAATCGACATTTGGGATATCCTCAAGTTTAATATTTTTTTCTAAATGTAATGATTCAAGTAATTTATTTATATTTTCCACGTAGAACCCCTCACTTTTATAACTTAGTGGAACTTAATGTTCAGTATATCTTTAAATATGGTATTACGAAACAAATGAATTGTAAATGTTGACCTATAAGGATAATGTGTATATAATTACATGTAGTTATCAAAACTACATGTAATTATATGAGGGGTGTTAATATGAATGCTTATGTAAGAGAACCGGTTAATGCATTAACTCATTTAGGAGGAGCTGTATTATCATTTATTGCATTATTAGCTATGCTTGTGAAAGTTTCTGTTAAGATGCCATCTTTCGCGGCAATTACAGCTGTTATTTTATTTGGTATCGGGATGATGGTCCTTTATATGGCGTCAGCTGTATATCATAGTGTTGTAGCCAGTGAACGTGTTATTTATTTCTTTAGGAAGTTAGATCACTCTATGATCTTTATATTAATTGCAGGTACATATGCACCCTTTTGCTTAATTACATTACATTCGGCAAATGGTTTGTTATTATTTTCTTTAGTTTATGCAACCGCGATTTGTGGTATTATTTTTAAAATGTTTTGGTTTAATTGTCCGAGATGGTTATCAACCGCAATTTATCTTCTTATGGGTTGGTTAATTGTTTTATTCTTTGCACCGCTAGCTGAGAATTTAAGTACAGGAGGTATTATTTTCTTAGTACTTGGAGGTGTTTTTTATACAATTGGTGGATTTATTTACGGTGCGAAACCAAAATGGTTGGAGTTTAAATATATGGGACACCATGAAATTTTTCATGTTTTTGTATTGTTAGGTAGTCTTGCACATTTTCTAAGTGTATATTGTTACGTAATTTAATATAAAAAAGCCACATAACAAAGATTATGTGGCTTTTTTGATTGTTGAAGTAGAGTTGTGTGTTGTACAGAATAAATGTGAGTTTCTGTGTTCGCATAATAAACATGTAACAAGAAATACATGGTATAATTTGGTGAATTCATATTAAATATGATATGGGGGACTAGAATTATGGCAGTACTTGTAACAGGTGGAGCAGGATATATTGGTAGTCATACATGCGTAGAATTACTGAATAACGGTTATGAAATTATTGTAGTAGATAATTTATCAAACAGTTCAGTAGAGTCTATTCATCGAGTAAAAGAGATAACGGGAAAACAATTCAAATTTTATAAAGAGGATCTTGTAAATTACGAGGCGCTGAATAAAATTTTCGAGGAAAATACAATAGAAGCTGTCATTCACTTTGCTGGTTTGAAAGCTGTAGGAGAATCGGTAGCAAAGCCATTAATGTATTATCACAACAATATTATTAGCACATTAGTATTATGTGAAGTGATGAAAAAGCGTAATGTGAAGAAGATGATTTTTAGTTCATCGGCAACGGTATATGGTATGCCAGAAACATCACCAATTACGGAAGAATTTCCATTAAGTGCAACAAATCCATATGGTCAAACAAAACTAATGATTGAACAAATGATGCGTGATGTAGCATTTGCAGATGAAGAGTGGAGCATTGCATTACTTCGCTATTTCAATCCATTTGGTGCGCATGAAAGTGGACGAATTGGAGAAGATCCAAATGGAATTCCAAATAACTTAATGCCATATGTAACACAAGTAGCGGTAGGTAAGTTAGAAGAATTAAGTGTATTTGGAAACGACTATCCAACGAAAGATGGAACGGGCGTCCGTGATTACATACATGTAGTAGACTTAGCAAATGGCCATGTAAAGGCGCTTGAAAAAGTATTGAATGCAACAGGAGTAGATGCTTATAATCTGGGCACAGGTACAGGGTATAGTGTGTTAGAGATGGTTGAAACTTTTGAAAGGGTTTCAGATAAGAATATCCCTTATAAAATTACAGATCGTCGCCCTGGTGATGTAGCGGTATGCTTTGCAGATGCATCAAAAGCAAAACGTGAACTAGGATGGGAAGCAAAACGTGGATTAGAAGAAATGTGTGCAGATTCTTGGAAATGGCAATCAAATAATAGAAATGGCTACCTAGAAGTTTAAGGAATATAAAAAATGACCTTTGCATAAGCAAAAGGTCATTTTTTATATTTATTTTCTATTAAGTTTATTCGCCAATGTAGTAAAGAAAGTTCTCTGTTTTATAGGAACATTCGATTGGCAAAATGTATAGTAATCAATATCTTTAATATAAGTAAAGAGTCTAGAAATAGCATATAAGAATGTGATAGAAGACCCGATTGCAAAACTAATACCGTAACCGTTGAATCCAAACGGAAGTAGAAGGAGACTTAATATTAGGTTTGCAAAAAAGAATAAGGCCGATGTTCGAAAGGCACCTTTACGATCCTCAAAGTATAGAAGTAGCAACGTAATAACGAGGACCATTCCATTTGCATAAGCCCCAACTATAGTTAGCTGTAAAATAGAGTATTCAAGTGTCGTTTTTCCAGCTTGTGAACTAAACATCCATATTATAAAAATAATAAGTAAAGAAAAAATACCTTGATTACGAAGTATACGTTCCATTTCTTGCTTTAAGACAAAATTCATGGAATCTTTTAATTGTAAAATTGTATTTAATGTTCCTCCATTGTTTACTGAACCGAAGAACTTTTTATATCTTTCATAAAACCTTGTTTCAATGGATACTACAAAGAAAATATAGGTTGGAATAATGCTTAAATATGCCCAGAAAACAGAAGTATCATAAATTTGATGATAAATAAATGTATTTTCAATATTTCCTCGCCCTTCTCCAAACCAAAGAACAAAGTTACATATCCAAATACCGATATTATAAAATAGGCTTGACCAAAACAGTTCTGGATATTTATCTAGATAAGAAAGAAAAGTAAATTGCTCAGTTGCGTCACTATTTGGAAACATTCGTACAATAACAACACTTAACCATACTAATGTAATGAAAGTGCCGATTGTAAAAGAAATTAAAAGCAATAGGGCCGATCCGTGCTCTAATCCGAGTGTGGGATGCCAGTAAGCAATTAGTGCAATTCCAGATAAGGAAAAAATGGAACCAATTAAAAAGGCAAGAGCGATTGATTGATAATCTTTAGCTGCCGTTAAATAAATGGATTGAATCCAAATGATATTTAAAGCTAAAAATAAAAATAACATCACAATTTTATAATAAAAGGCCAATGGTGTGAAAAACGCAAACAACATCCATAAAATAATAGCTAAAAAAAGTGTAATCTTCGTCATTCCTAAAAATGAAGAGAATACTTTATCAGCTTTTTGCTCGTATAAGAGGTCAGCCACATACCTAGTTACGATGAGTTGCAATGCTCCATATATAATTTGTGAAAAAATAAAGCAGTATGAAATTGAAATGGTGAAAAGTCGCTGTTCTTCAATTGAAATCGAATGGAACAAACTTAAAATATATCGAATAGCTGTTACTGCTAAAATAACAACTAACCAAGGACCTGCTGTAACAAACAACGAAAATCCATAAGCTTTCACCCTTGAAGAATAGTAGTCTTCTTGAAATAATTTTTGTAATCGAAATCCTATGCCTGCCACATTTTTTCACCTCTTTCTAAGTAAAGCTTACGATAACTTTCAACGACCCCTGATAATTGATAGTACGCTTCAATACGATTTCGCCCATTATCTCCAAACTGTTGAATGGATTCAGGATGGCGGTAATACCATTCTAAATAAGTAGCAACTTGTTCGGGAGATACAGGTGGTACCACAAATCCACATTGACCATAGGAATCGCCATCTTGTCCATAAATTAATTCTTTACAAGAACCAACATCCGTAACAACCCATGGTAACCCTGCGGCCATACCTTCTAACATAGCTAGAGGTTGTCCTTCAGATATACTTGTTAATACGAGAATATCCGTTTGTTTTAAGTAATCTTTAATATTCACCCTGCCAGTCATGATTACATAATCTTTTAATCCTAATTGCTGAATTAAATCGCGACATTCTTGGGCGTATTCTGGCTCTTCGGTATCGGGGCCTAGTAGATAAAATATAAAAGGAACATCTTTCTCTACTAATAATTTCGCTGCATAAATCATCGTTTTGACATCTTTAATCGGTACAACGCGTATAATAGCGGAAATAACGAGTTTTTCCGGGTTGTACTTTGATTTACGAAGCCCTTCATAATCAGCTAGAGTAACACCATTTGGTATGATTTTTAGTTTATGGGATGGAGCACCTAATTCTTTTTGATATATACTATTTCGGCCGAATAAAGTAATTACATCATCAGCCTGTTCGTATGCCTGATGAGATAAATGATGGAAGAAGGAAACCCACCTTTTTTTATATTCAATCGGTATCCAAGTTGATTGTAATATTTCCTCTTCACGTTCCCGAGAATAGATACCATGCTCAGTTAGCAGAAATGGTATATCAGAATTAGCGCTGATTGCCGCGCCAAGTAATCCACCATAACCCGTTGATACGGAATGGATAAGGTCTAGTTTTGGGAAGTCAATTTGTAGAATTTGAATGATTGGTGTGAACATAGACCTCCACATCCAAAAATAATTTAAGAAAGAACCACTACTTTTTTCATATACATAGCTCTCTTTAACAATTTCATAAAACTCACGGCTTTCGAAGAAGGAGTGGAGCGTTCCTAACTTTTGTTTATTCCCTAATATGCGTAATGCTGCTGTATCGTTAGCTTGAAATGTAAACCATTTTTGAAGTGTTTGTACTTCATCAGTAGTTAAATTCGTTTTGACATGTTTTGAGTCACTTTCTGATTGTAAGGGAATCATAATGATATCCTTTACATTGCTGGGAATTTCATATTGATATTCTTCTTCTGTTTTTATTTGCGGTACGATCGCAAATATGGTGAATTCATGTTCTTTAAATTGCTGGATGATCATTTGTACCCAGCTTGCTACTCCGCCACTGACAAAAGGGTAACTTCCTTCAACGACTAAACCTATTCTCATTTGCTATGCTCCTTTAATTGGAATTGTAGCGTTGGCTTTTTTTAATGTAACGCTATAAATTTGTGAATCTAGTTTTGTAACTGTACCGTACGGGAAAGAACCGGTTTTTAATTTTTTTCCTTCTTCGACACGTATAATCGTTGAAGTGTGGTTTGGCAATCCTTTATATGCAATATGAACAGCATTGTCTTCATAAGAAACAGCTAGATCACCAGTTTGATAAATTTTCATGGAAGCAGTTGCTTCGCTTTGTGTCATACTTTTTATATAAGGATATCTTTCACGTATTTCAAAGATTGTTTTTTTATAAGCTTTAAATAATTCTTCCCAAGTTAAGTTACCTGAACGTTTTTCATCAAGAATATCATCGGGATGGACGAAGTGTGAAATAACGCCTAAATTTGCAGTAACATCGGTTAGGATGAACTGTTCTTCGTCTGTAATAGCATAACCACTCGTAATGCGCGGGAAGTGATAAATATTTTTGTTCTGTTTATCTTGTTCGAATTCCTGAATCAAGCTACCGTTACTGCTACTTCCTATATATAGGGAGGAAACAGTTTCTAGTGTAGGAACACTATCATTTAATACATTTAATCCAGTTGTATTTATAATATTGGATGGTGGTACATAAGTTTTTAATTTTTCATTTGGAAAGAAGTTATATACGAGCTTTTGTAGAGCATCTAAAGCGTTAGCCATATCCTCTTTTGAATTCCATGGAATGTATTCCAGTGATTTGTCTACCGGATCTTTTGGTAATAATAAAGGTTGATGATTATAGCCGTGTATTCCAATTTCTCCGCCTTGAGATAACAATTCCCTTCCAAATAATAAATAGGTATTTCTATTTTTATTAGCGAAATCCTCAAAAGGAGGCGTCACCTTATTTTGGTATGTCCCAATTGCAACCCCTGTATATTTAATATGAAGTTCGTCAGAGATGTCTTTCATATTCTTCCACCAATGTTTTTTATAAAATTCTTCAACAGAAATTTTTTCGGTCGTTAAGTTTTTTAATTCACCACTTGGTATTGGTGATGGGAAATCATCGATATACATAATTTCTGCACCAAGTTGTGCTGTAGCAAAAGTAGGGAAAATGGTACCAAGTGATTGGACAAACATCCCTCTACCTAATTTATTGTTTAATGCCGTTGTATTCCAATATAAGACCTTTCCATCACCATATTCATTCGTCCAAAGAATCGGAAGGTCTTCGGCTGTTATCCAAGGATCGGTTGTATTCTCATCTAGTGCAATCTCCATAGAGCTATGTGTAAATAGAGCAGAAGAGTTTGAGAGATCTGGATAACCAGGGAATAAAACTTGTTCAAAAGTTAATCCCTTTGCATCTGTGAATCCTCCTTTTTGGTTAATCCCAAATAAGGAATTCCAGGAAGGATCTGAATCGAGCCGGTTGGCAATAATGAGTCTTCCACCCATCTGTACAAAATTTTGAATATCAGCTTGTGGCAGTTGTGCCATTACTTCACCCGTAATAATGATCCCTGTATAAGGAGAGGGAGTAAGCGTCTTAATTTCATTAGCTGTAATATCCTTGTAATGTAGGTGGGCGTAATCCATTGCCTTTTTTGTATGGAATGTAACTTGTTCTCCTAATTTATTATCCGTTGTTAAAACGTAGAATTGCATGTTTTGACCATTTGGATTTACATCTTTCGCTGTTACTGTTTTAACAGTATCTGTTTCTTTAGTTTTGGGAATAGAAAAAAATTGATAAAAATTATTTGTTCGATATATGAGGATAAGGATAATTAAGAGAAATAAAGTAATACTGATGATCCCGATATATATATTAATGCTCTTCTTCAATGTGTATGCCTCCAAACTGCCCTACAAATAATTGATATTTACGTGGTAAAATATGAACTTTTTTTGTAGATGTTAGATTATCAATTAATTTATAAAGTTTGTCCCATAATTGTTGTTCGTAGTATAGTTCTAGTAATCCGACATACCCGTAATAGGATTCAGAATTAAGGTGGATTAGATGTGAAAATTGTCCTTCGGATTCTACATATTGTTTTTTGTATAGAAGTAGATTTCCGAGCTGGAAAGAGTAGAGCAATTCGTCCGGGAAAAGTTCTATACTTTGTGTAATGAAACTCATAAATTCATTAATTGTTTTCTCTTTCTGCTGATTGGAAAGTAGACCACTTTCTATATATCTTAAATAATTAGAAACTAATTCTTTTGCAATGTCGTTTTGGGGATGTTGCAGAAATTGTTTATTCAAGTATCCAATCTGTTTTTCATAACGCTCGTTTAGTAAATTAATCGTAGTTGCAGCATAATGTACAGTTTCAGGATCTTTATGATGAATCGCTTCTTTCAATAATCCACCTTCATTAGAAATGGTGGAAGAACTTAATTGTACAATGAGTTGTTTATGTAACTCAGGCTTATCAATTTCTAATCCGGAAGAAAATGAAATAAGGTCCATATCCTGTTTGGCCGATTCTAAAATATCTTCATAATTATCAACCTGAAAGGACACATAATCAGAATACTGCTGTAACCACCCTGTTTTGGAACGCTTTATATTAAGTAATAACATGATTACTGATACAATAAGTCCAAGGAGTGGGAACAGAAGAGAAATAATTAAGCAAAATTCAATAATTCCTTTTTTATTTTCTGACATTAAACCTTTCGTAAATCGAAATAAGAGAAAAATTAAAATAGCATATATAATATAAAAAAGGAGAAAAATCATTAGGATATCACTCCTTCAGCAGAGAGAGCATTTTGTATACGAGTTTTAACTTGTAATAAAAACTTTTCTTCAGTACCAGGTAATAAAATCATGATTTTTTGATGGACTGTACTATAACTGAAGATATCAATATCACGTAAATGCGTTTTTAAGACTGCATTTATTACTTGTAAAGAGTCCTGTGACGCATGGAACTCAAAATATGAATATGGATATGATAATGTTTCGTAACGTTTTTGTTCGATTTCTAATAAATGTTCAAATTCGTCTTCATAGTAAATACTCGTGTTAGGGAATGTACGCTCTTCCTGACTAGATATCCAAATATTAGAAGCGTTTTGTAAACGGTCACCCATCCAGCGTAAATACCATGTGAAGAGTTCAAATTGTTCAGAAGTTATTTTGGAGAATTCAATTTCATCTAAGATAATGATGTATTGTACATTATCTTGGAATAAGACAGGACCAACTAAAAGTGGTGCGTCTTGAAAATCTTCTTCTGTACGGAAAAAAGGTCGATTATGCGCTAATGCATTTTTGATGACTGGTGAAGCGTTTTTAACAAAAATTGATTGGGATAAAGTATTTTCACCAGTTTCTGATCTTAATTTAATACGAAGAGATTGTTTATTGTTATCAACGTGATAGATGCCAATTTTTTTTGCACCAAAATATGTTTTTAATACATTCATGCCTTCATCTAATACAATTTCAGGATGTGTATGATTTAAGGCTTTAAACATATGGTACATTTTAGATAAATGATTGTTTGATTCAAGCACACGAGAACGAAGTGTAATACGTGTTTCATCCAATTGTTTAATAACATACTTTAGCTCTTTATTTTCAGACTGGAGTTCAGCATTTACCATATGTATATCTTCATAACGTTCTTTTTGTGAAGTACTCATTAATCCGCAATATAAACTAACAACAAGCAAGAAAATCCAACTTATCCAATGATCTGATGAATAGAAGTAAAGTAGTATATCATCACCTTTATATATACCGCTTATAAAAATGTAAACTATTGATTCCAGGAATGTGAAAAGTGCAATTGATATACCGTATCGGCTAGAAATAATTAATGTAATAAATAAAAGTATGAAATATTCATGTGTAGACGTAAAAAAATCAGTTAATATTGAGAGAACAAATAGAGCAATAAAGAGAATAGTAGGTTCAATCAATTTCATGAATAAATTGGATTGTTTATAGTGCATAAATAGACCCCTTCTTTCGTTTACCAATTTAGCTCCGAGTAATAATACATGAAGTAAAATAAACAGTTATTTTAAAATATATATTTTCTGCAGAATACAAATTATTTTATCAATAGGGATGTAGTAAATTCAAGAGAAATAAATTCTAATTTTTGTTAATTCATTGTGTTTTTGAGGGGTTTTTATAAAATAACGACCCTTTATTAACGCTTTAAGATATAAAACATGAAAATATTATTATATTAGTATAGGAGGCAATATGATTATGAATTGGAAACGTTCCATCTGTTTTTTTTCTATATTTTCTTTTATTTTTTCCTCAAATACAGCAGCACAAGTAAATGCGGTGAATCCAATTTTGAAAAATGTGCAGAGCTATAAAATTTATTATGGCGAAGCAAATAAGCAAGTAATTGAAAGACTTTCGAAGTATGACATGGTTATTATCGAGCCTTATGCATTTACGAGAGAACAGGTTCAACAATTAAAAAAATCAGGAACTGTGGTTCTCGGCTATGTTAGTGTTTTAGAATTAGAAGACTGGCATAAATCACAAGTAATGGAGTCGGATTATTATTATAGAGACGGCGAGAAAATGAGAATTGAACAGTGGGATACATATATTATGAATTTAGCTGACGACCATTATCGAAGTATTATTATCAACAAGGTAAAACAGCAAATTATTGGAAAAGGCATAGATGGGGTATTTTTAGACACTGCGGGTGATATTGACGATTATTTCTATGATCAGGCAGCTGTACAAGAAAAATTTAGATCGGCGTATGTAAATTTATTAAAAGAAATTAAAAGTGTTGATTCTAATTTATTGCTTGTACAGAATTGGGGATTTGAAACGATTAAAAGTGCGACTTTGAATTTTATCCACGGTGTACTATGGGAAGACTTTAATAAACGCGTTATTGCAGAAGATCAATGGAGCCAGAATTGGATGCGTTATTTTAAGCAACAGAGTAATAAAGTTGTAACGTTTACTGTAACTCCAGATGATATATCGAAAAAATATAGCACTATAAATGGATTTATTTCTACAATAAATCCAAATGATATTTATGATAAGTAAAATAATATTAAATATGTCCTTTGGGATCAGTAATACCCTTTTTTCTAGAGAAGGAAAAAGGGTATTACTGGTCTAGAATTTCTCAGAAGTATTAAGACTGATAATATGGAAACGTAATACTTTCATGAATTTTAACGAGTTGCTTATGGTATACGGTATTACCTTGTTGGCTTGTATAAGGAGGAAGGCTTCGTCCAAAACAATTTGCAACAACATTAGCGTGCTTACGATAAGAAATGCGAATTTCATACAAATTAACAGATTCATTTAAATCTGCATAAAAGACCGCTAAATGATTTCCAGCTAAAGGATAAGGAAAGTTTGCTTCCGTGTTTTCACCAATTAATACAGGTAATTTCACGGGATTAGAATAATTAGACCAATCCCAAACTTCTATACTTATAGGGTGCTCGTAATGTGCATCTAGATTTACAATGTTTACTACTGCAGAAACGGTAGCTGGTTCTCTTGTTAGAACACCAGTTGAGTAAATAAGAGAGTGAGTTGGATAATGAAGGGACATATATATCAAACCTTTCTAAATTAATATGAATTTACAATATTCTATGCGGATAATTAATAGAGTGAGATAGGAAAAATGTATCATTCATCATATTTTTTATAGAAATAAAAATATGATATTGAAAAGTATTCCAATACTTGTATCATTACTAGAGTACGTTTATAATCAAATAATCCTATTAGCTTTTTGATTGGATTACGTATTATTGAAAGCGTTTTAAGACGTGTTACGCTCAGATTCATATTATTTACTGTGTAGCATGTATGGAATGGGTTTGTATGTCGTTTTTCAAGGTAGGAAGTCTGACTTGTTTTGCAAAAAACTTTGTATGTAGTTGTAAATAAGAAGGAGAATAAGGAATAATATTATTTTTACAAGATGGGGAGGTTACAGTGTGAAACTGTAAGGTTTTCACATGAGGATATATGGGTTACGTAGGATTATTACTTTCGGGTGCAGCTTTATTTTTAAATAGTCTTGTTATATTAGGAAAAGCAGAGATGAAAAGTGCGGGTGTTTTTAATTTATTTGTAGGTGCACTACAAATTATTATTCCGTTCTATCTGATCATGATTTCTGACCAAAGCAATTGGACAGTGTATTCATATGCAGCTACTTTCTTATTTGGATTAACCTATTTATATGTAGGTGTTACCTTTATAAAAGGAATGGATAGTAGCGGTCTAGGGTGGTTTTGTATTTGGGTAGCAATTATTGCTTTATTCTATATGGTTGTTTCATTTGTTCAATTCCATGATGTTGTTAATGCGTTAACGTGGTTTATGTGGGCATTACTTTGGTATTTATTCTTTGTATTAAATACACAAAAAAAGAATATTAATCAATACCTTGGTAGAATTGCTTTCGTGCAATCGTGGGTAACGTTGACGCTGCCTTCACTCTTTTATTTTATGGGAGTATGGGGAGAAGGTTTTGTATATGAACTTTGGGTTTATGTATCAGTAATTTCTATTTTATACTTCTGTTATTGTATTTTTAAATATAGAGTACGTTAATATATTATCTATAGAAAAGCATGGAATCGTTAAACTGATTCCATGCTTTTTATATAGTAGCTTTTATAATAATAGAGGAAGTATTTTAAAAATTGTTGTAATGGGGATGATGGAATTGAAAAAAGTACTAGTGCTCGGGGGAACAAGATTTTTTGGTAAACATTTAGTAGAAGCACTTTTGCAAGATGGACACGATGTAACGATTGCGACGAGAGGAATTACGGAAGATTCTTTTGGAAGTACAGTGAAAAGACTTATTGTAGATAGAGAAGACGAAAAACAATTAGAAGAGCGTCTAGAAGATAAAAGTTATGATATCGTATACGATAATTTATGCTATAGCTCGAATGCAGCGAAGATAGTATGTAAAGTTTTGAAAGGGAAAACGAAGAAGTATATTATGACATCTTCAATGGCGGTCTATGAACCTGCACTAAACTTATCAGAGGAGGACTTTAATCCGTACGAGTATGCAATTACGTACGGAAATAGGAAAGACTTCACTTATAGTGAAGGAAAGAAGTTAGCGGAAGCAGTGTTGTTTCAACATGCAACATTCCCAGTTATTGTAGTGCGTTTTCCAGTTGTTATTGGAGAAAACGATTATACGAAAAGATTGCAATTTTACGTTGAAAATGTTGTGAAACAAGAGCCTATCGTTGTGGATCATGTAGATGGAGAGTTGTCATTTATACATGAAAAAGAAGCAGGAGAGTTTCTAGCTTGGTGCGGGATGGAAAACATGGAAGGTGTGATTAACGCTTGTAGTAACGGGGTAGTTTCTACTGAAGAAATTATTCGTTTCATAGAAGAGAAAACAGGGATAAAAGCGTGTATTCAAGAAGCAGGAGACAATATAGCGCCTTATAATGAGGTAACTAATTGTACGCTACATAATGGAAAGGCTCGTGAATTAGGGTTTCCATTCCGAGAACTGAAAATAGAAATAAAAAATGTTTTACACCATTACATAAATACAATGAAGTAATCATAAATCCCCCGGTGGCAATCCGGGGGATTCTGGAGGATTTCGACAATACTGACTTTACATTACCAGATTTACCTTATACGTACGACTAATGTTTTCGTGATTGAATTGCTTGTAAATACTTTTCGTTTACTCGGTCCCAGTTTACTGTATGCTACCAGTTGGTCACAAACTCTGGGCACCGATTTTCATCATGGTGCTTCCCATGATGAATGGCAATTGAAATGAAGACATAACCCCCTTTTTACCATAAAGTTGGTTTAGGTAAAAACATTTTACCTGAGTCAAAAATACACTTATTTTACATGTAAGTCAATAGCGATCTGTTTAATTTTCTGAAAAATATTACAATAATAGTAACACTCTCACTTTCATTTGTGACTCGTATTCTTTTTGCTTATACTGTAAAGTAGTAGCGTTTTGTTGAAATAGAAGGAGATTGTTTATGAGTAAAATGAAACAATTAATAGAGGAAGCAAGTAACTTTATTACGATTTGCTATAAAGAGCTTCAAAAAGAGCAATTAATAGAAGAACGTATAAAAGAAATTCAAATTGAAATAGAGAAAACGGGGACTTATGAGCATACATTCGAAGAGCTTGTTCATGGTTCGCGAATGGCATGGCGTAATAGTAATCGATGTATCGGAAGACTATTTTGGAATAAGATGCACATATTAGATGCACGTGAAGTAAATGATGAGGAAGGTGTATATAATGCATTAATTCATCATATTAAATATGCAACGAACGACGGGAAAGTGAAACCGACCATTACAATTTTTAAGCAATATCAAGATGAAGAAAATAATATACGGATTTATAATCACCAGTTAATTCGATATGCAGGATATAAAACGGAAACGGGAGTGATTGGTGATTCTCATTCCGCTACATTTACAGATTTTTGTCAGGAACTTGGTTGGCAAGGAGAAGGCACGAATTTCGATGTATTGCCACTTGTGTTTTCTATAGATGGAAAAGCACCTATATATAAAGAAATTCCGAAAGGAGAGGTGAAAGAAGTACCAATTGAGCATCCAGAATACCCTGTATCTTCACTCGGAGTAAAATGGTATGGCGTACCGATGATTTCAGATATGCGTTTAGAAATTGGCGGTATTTCCTATACAGCTGCTCCGTTCAATGGATGGTATATGGGGACGGAGATTGGGGCTCGTAACTTAGCGGATCATGATCGTTATAATTTACTCCCAGCCGTTGCGGAGATGATGGATTTAGATACATCAAGAAACGGGACGTTATGGAAAGATAAAGCATTGGTTGAATTAAATGTAGCTGTTTTACACTCCTTTAAAAAACAAGGAGTTAGTATTGTTGATCATCATACTGCAGCACAACAATTTCAACAGTTTGAGAAGCAGGAAGCTGCGTGTGGTCGTGTTGTAACAGGCAATTGGGTATGGCTAATTCCGCCATTGTCACCAGCTACCACTCATGTTTATCATAAACCGTATCCGAATGAAATTTTGAAGCCGAATTTTTTTCATAAATAGTTTGTAGTATAGGGCATTTTCTGTAAAAATATAATTTTTTTTAATTACTGTTACGTAGCAAATGGAAGCCTTTACTATCGGTTATTTTTGGAAAGGGCTTTTTGAACCAAGGAGTTCCTTATGTTATAATCAAATTTCTGTTTCGAAGACCTTATATAAATATAAGGTCTTTTGTTTTGCTTTTTTATGTAAAAGGAATAGAAATTTTCTTTTAAATAAGGGATTTAGCATATTTTTAGGGACAACATAAGTGTGTAGAAAATCGTTGAATTATTATACTTATATAATCATTGTGTTTTGGGTGTAAACAATAAAACATAATAAAGTTGTTTTTTTAGATTGCTGAGGAAGGAGGAAGTGTAAATGAGGATGAAGAGTCGAAAAACGGATTGGCCTGTATTTCTTATTAGTGGTGGCTCGCTTTTATTATTTGTAATTGCGGTTTTTTTAAATAAAAGTTACGTAGAGGGAGTCATTAATAGCAGTTTTACAGCTTCAATTAAATATTTTGGTGCCTTTTGGCAGGTTTTATTAATTGGTACATTTATTGTTGCAATGTGTATGGCGTTCTCGAAATATGGGAGAGTTAAACTTGGGGGATTAGAAAAACCTGAGATTAGTACGGCAAAATGGCTCGCTATTATTATGTCTACATTACTTGCCGGAGGTGGCGTTTTTTGGGCAGCAGCAGAGCCAATGTATCATTTTATGACAGTTCCACCAATACATGAAGGTATATCCGCTGAAACGAAGGAAGCGGTAATGCCGGCTTTAGCACAAAGTTATATGCATTGGGGCTTCTTAGCTTGGACAATTTTAGGAACAATTAGTGCAGTAGTGATGATGTATGGGCATTACCATAAAGGGATGCCGTTCAAGCCTCGCACACTTTTATATCCTATTTTCGGGGAGAAATTACGAAAGAGTATGCTTGGAACGATGATTGATGTATTTGCGATTATTGCGGTAGCTGCAGGGACAATTGGTCCAATTGGATTTTTAGGACTACAAGCAAGTTATGGATTACAAGCATTGTTTGGAATTCCTGATGTGTTTACTACTCAATTAGCGATTATTGTTTGTGTCGTTGCTGTTTCTACTATATCTGCAGTGACAGGAATTAATAAAGGAATTCAAATTATAAGTGATTTAAATGTTAAGTTAGCGATTTTATTGATGGTATTTGTATTATTCTGTGGACCAGGCGGATTTATTATTGATGCATTTATTTCTTCGTTTGGATTTTATATAAATGAATTTATTCCAATGAGCACATATCGAGGGGATACAGCTTGGTTAGGATCTTGGACGATCTTTTTCTGGGGATGGTTTATTGGATATGGACCGATGATGGCAATTTTAGTGAGCCGTATTTCAAGAGGAAGAACAATCCGAGAAATCATCGTTGCAATTGGAATTATTGCCCCAATTATTACAACGTTTTGGTTTACTATACTAGGGGGATCAGGTGTGTTTTATGAGTTAATGAATCCTGGTTCTATTTCGGCCGCATTAAGTGAATCTGGTATGCCAGCAGCTATGATTGCAATTACAGAGCAACTACCACTTTCTAATATTATTGGACCTGCATTTCTGTTATTAACAATTTTATTTGTAGTGACAACAGGAGATTCAATGGCTTATTCGATTTCAATGGCAGTGACTGGAGATGGAGATCCTAGAATTAGCTTACGAATTTTTTGGTCGCTTATTATGGGAACAGTTGCAGCGATTCTTTTATACATGGGCGAGGGAAGCATTAATGCGTTGCAGTCATTCATTGTAGTGACAGCTGTTCCAGTATCCATTCTGTTGTTCCCAATGCTATGGCTAGCACCTAAAGTTGCAGGGGAACTAGCATTAAAACAAGGTATTGTAAAAGAAGAAGATAAAACTGCTTTCTTATTTCAGAAAGCTAGTAAATCAAAAAATGATAAATAAACATTGAAAAGAGGAAGCATCTCATTTAAGATGCTTCCTTTTTTACGTTTAGTCTAATGCTGTTCTCTTTGTTTCTGTTACGATAGCCATTTCAACTAAAAAACGAAGAACTAATAACTTCCAGTAAATTATTGTATTCTTCTTGACGGCTACTTCATTATTTTCTCATAATAAAACTAACGAACTAAAAAGGAATGACTCACAGATGTTAAATTTAGTACTTATGATGATTGAACGTGTTGGACTTATTGTTATTTTAGGTTTTTTACTCTCTCATATTAAGACATTCAGGCGCCTACTTCATAGGCAGGACGGATATATAGATAAGTTTAAGCTTATTTGTATTTTTTCAGTGTTTACAATTGTAAGTAATTACACAGGAATTGAAATTGCAGGGAATACGATTATGAATGAAAATTGGCTACAAGGTGTTTCTTCATCGAGTACAATTGCAAATACACGTATTATGGGTGTTGGAATTAGTGGATTGCTTGGTGGGCCTATCGTTGGAATTGGAGTAGGGTCGATTGCTGGTATTCATCGTTATATGCTTGGCGGGACGACAGCGGTAAGCTGCGCAATCTCATCAATTTTGGCAGGAGTGATAGCGGGGTATATTGGATATATTTTTAAAAAGTATAACCGTATGATTACGCCTAAGTTTTCAGCGATTTTAAGTGTGTTTATCGTTTCTTTAGAGATGATTATGATTCTACTAATTGTAGAGGATGGAATGGGTATTGTGAAAACAATCGCGATACCGATGATCCTTGTGAATAGTTTCGGTAGTTTTATTTTACTTTCCATGATCCAAGCTATTTTGCGTCAGGAAGAGAATGCGAAAGCATTGCAGACTCATAAGGTATTGCGCATTGCTGATAAAACGTTACCTTATTTTCGCCGGGGTTTAACAGAGGAATCTTGTAAGCATGTGGCACAAATTATTCACCGCTTTACGGGAACAGATGCGGTATCCTTAACAGATACAGAGAAAATATTAGCTCACGTCGGATTAGCATCAGATCATCATATTCCTTCACACAGTTTAATAACAGGTTTATCGAAAGAGGTTCTACATACGGGGAAAATAATGAAAGCGAAATCGCGTGAGATTATTAATTGTCAACATGAAGGGTGTCCGTTACAAGCGGCAGTTGTTATTCCACTCACTTCACATGGGAATACGATAGGAACATTAAAACTTTATTTTAAAAACGCTAGTCAATTAGGGCGTGTTGAGGAAGAATTAGCGGAAGGTTTAGCAAAAATATTCTCCACGCAGCTTGAGTTAGGTGAAGCCGAGTTGCAAAGTAAATTATTGCAAGATGCTGAAATAAAAGCGTTACAAGCACAAATCAATCCACATTTTTTATTTAACGCAATTAATACAGTATCAGCTTTATGCCGAACAGATGTAGAAAAAGCGAGAAAATTATTATTGCAGCTTAGCGTATATTTCCGTTGTAATTTGCAAGGGGCACGTCAATTATTGATCCCACTAGAACAAGAATTAAATCATGTACAGGCATATTTATCACTGGAACAAGCGAGGTTTCCAAATAAGTATGAAGTAAGGATGTACATTGAGGAGGAGCTAAAGACAACATTAGTCCCACCGTTTGTTCTTCAACTATTAGTTGAAAATGCATTGCGACATGCTTTTCCAAAGAAGCAACCAGTATGTCAAGTTAAGGTACATGCGTTTGAAAAAGAGGGGATGGTTCACTTTGAAGTGAAAGATAATGGACAAGGGATTGAGAGTGAACGTCTAGAGCAATTAGGAAAGATGGTAGTTTCTTCAAAGAAAGGGACCGGAACAGCTTTATATAATATTAATGAACGTCTAGTCGGTTTATTTGGGAAAGAGACGATGCTTCAAATTGAAAGTGCACTACACAAGGGAACGGATATTACTTTTATAATTCCAAAAAAAGTAAAGGAGGAAGAGCGGTTTGTTAAAGGTATTAGTAGTTGATGATGAAATGTTAGCACGTGATGAACTAAAGTATTTATTAGAAAGAACGAAAGAAGTTGAGATCATTGGTGAGGCTGATTGTGTGGAAGACGCATTAGAGGAACTAATGAACAATAGACCAGATATTGTATTTCTAGATATTCAATTATCGGATGATAATGGATTTGAAATCGCAAATATATTAAAAAAGATGAAAAATCCCCCTGCAATTGTATTTGCAACTGCGTATGATCAATATGCGTTGCAGGCATTTGAGGTAGATGCGCTAGATTATATTTTAAAGCCATTTGATGAAGAACGTATTGTACAGGCATTAAAAAAGTATAAAAAACAAAAACAAGCGAAAATAGAAACGAAGCAAGAAATAAAAGCGGGCGATGTAACAGCAGAGATGCACAAATTGGCGTTGCCAATTGAAGAATCAATCGTACTTGTAAATATTAAGGATATTATATATGTAGGGCTTGTAGATGGAAAAGTAACCGTAAAAACAATGAGAGAAACGTATGTAACACATGATACGCTTGTCATTTTGGAAAAGAAGTTACCACAAGCAAGTTTTATGCGTGTGCATCGTAGTTTTATTGCAAATATTAATCATATTGTAGAGGTACAACCGTGGTTCAATTCTACTTATAATTTAATTATGAAAGAGGCATCTAAAGTCCCTGTTAGCCGTACATATGCAAAAGAACTCAAGAAGCTGCTTCGTATTTAGGAAGCAGCTTTTGTATTTCGTCCTCATATTCCTGCAACTGATTCTATATATTTGACGTTCCGTTTGTAAGCGCTTACCAAATCAGTTATATCTTATACAATAAAGGTACCAAATCGAAAGAGGTGGACAAAATGAGTACGAAAAAAGTATATAGTTTCTTATCACAAGCATTCATATTCTCAGCCGTTATGTTAATTTCTAATATTATTGCAACACATTTACCAATTCCGATGCCTTCATCGGTAATCGGGTTAGTCATTTTATTTAGTTTATTATGTTTAAAAGTTATTAAATTAGAGCAAGTTGAATCGCTTGGAACAGCTTTAACAGGTATTATCGGATTCCTTTTCGTTCCATCAGGTATTTCAGTTATTAATTCACTTGGTGTAATGAGCCAATATTTCATACAAATTTTAGTCGTAATTGTTGTCGCGACAGTTATTTTACTCGCTGTAACTGGATTATTTGCACAATTCATTTTAGGAAAAGATGACAAAGAAACAAAAGATACAAAAGAATTAAAAGTTGTAAACAAAGGACGTAAACACGGAAAAGTTGCATAACTATTTTAGACCATACATGGTTAGGAGGTAATGAACATGACAAGTATAATGACTCCATATTTCGGAATCGTCGTTTCATTAATCGCATACGGAATCGGAACATTATTATTTAAGCATTCAAAAGGGTTCTTCCTATTTACGCCATTATTCGTAGCGATGGTATTAGGAATTGTCTTTCTGAAGGTAGGTAACTTTACTTTTGAAGAATATAATACTGGTGGGAAAATGATCAGTTTCTTCTTAGAACCAGCAACAATTGCATTTGCAATTCCATTATATAAACAAGTGGATAAGTTAAAAAAATATTGGTGGCAAATTTTATCAGCTATCGTGGTTGGATCTATTTGTTCAGTAATTGTCGTGTTCATTGTTGCCAAAGCAATTGGTTTAGATACAGCAGTAATGAATTCAATGTTACCACAAGCAGCAACAACAGCCATTGCATTACCAATTTCTGAGAGTATTGGTGGTATTCCAGCCATTACCTCATTTGCAGTTATTTTTAACGCAGTTATCGTATACGCATTAGGAGCGTTATTCTTAAAAACATTTAGAGTGAAACATCCAATTGCAAAAGGTCTAGCACTTGGAACAGCAGGTCACGCATTAGGAGTTGCAGTAGGAATTGAAATGGGTGAAGTAGAGGCAGCAATGGCTAGTATTGCTGTAACAGTAGTTGGGGTTGTGACAGTAGTTGTCATACCGATGTTCATGCCATTCATTGGATAGTAAAAACTTACTTAAAAAATGAGAAAAGCAAGCTATTTGTAGGACGGATTTCTACTGATAGCTTGCTTTTTATGTTACAGTAGTGGTAAGACCTATTAGAATACAAGTTTCCTTAAATCTTCATTAATACTCTGGATAATACGTGTTGAATTAGGTCATTGTATTGTAAAATAAGAAGTAAGCTATTATATGGTCTGGTAAGTGATACGTATACTAAGCTTATAAGAATTTTAATATGAATGAATAATTAAAGGTAGAAAAGAGAGATACATCTACTTATTAACGTTTTACTTTATAGGACAGGAGAGAGTACTCGTCGATTATGCAAATAAAAAACCTGTTTCAAAGCAAAGGATTTCAGAGGTTACTCGTATTAGTAATACTTGCTCTTGTATTATACGGGCTGCAAAGTATGTTGAATTTAATATTAATTACGTTTATTCTTACGTATTTAATGGATCGATTCCAAAAGTTTATTTCCCGCAAATTAGATCACTTTATGCCCATTAATCGAAAACTTATTATAGCATTTCTATATGTAATGCTAATTGGTGGAATTGCTATTACACTATTTAAATATTTACCAGTATTAACGATACAAATTTCACAATTGATTTATCAATTTAACGTATTTTTAAGAAACCCACCGGATAGTGAATTAATTAAGTATGCAGTTAATGCTGTCAATCATATGGAACTTTCTAAATATATAGGACAAGGCGTAGACATTTTGTATAAATCTATTACGAATGTTGGGAAATTTGGCCTTCAAGTTTTACTTTCTTTAATTTTAAGTTTGTTTTTCTTACTGGAAAAGGCTCGTATCGTTGCTTTTACTGCAAAATTTAAAGAAAGCAGACTTGCAATTTTCTATACTGAAATTGAATACTTCGGTAAGAAATTTGCACGTTCATTTGGAAAGGTAATTGAAGCGCAGTTTTTAATTGCGGTTGTGAATTGTGTGTTATCTGTTATTGCATTATGGATATTAGGCTTCCCGCAGTTATTAGGCTTAGCGTTAATGATCTTCTTACTTGGTTTAATTCCAGTAGCTGGGGTTATCATTTCATTATTCCCGCTTTGTATGATTGCTTACAATATCGGCGGCATTATGTATGTTGTTTATATTTTAATTATCGTAACAGTCATTCATGCGCTTGAAAGTTACGTGTTGAATCCGAAGTTTATGTCGAAAAAAACAAACTTACCGATTTTCTATACGTTTATGGTATTAATCTTCTCAGAACACTTCTTAGGTGTATGGGGATTAATTATCGGTATTCCAATCTTCATTTTCTTATTAGATGTCTTAGATGTGACAAGTGATGAAATGGAGAAGGAAGTTGGGAAAAAATAAAGTGAAGAAAAGAAAAAGCATCGATGTTCGATGCTTTTTCTTTTATAACATGATGTTTCTTATGCCATACTGTAAGAAGAATATAGAATAGGGGTGAAATAATGGCTGTAAATGAAAAGGTAGAGTTAGCTACATTTGCTGGAGGGTGCTTCTGGTGTATGGTTTCGCCATTTGAAGAGATGGAAGGAATTATAAAGGTTGTTTCTGGCTATACAGGTGGTCATAAAGAAAATCCAACATATAAAGAAGTATGTTCAGAAACGACGGGACATTACGAGGCAGTACAAATTACATTTGATGCAAATAAAATGCCGTATGAAGAGTTATTAAATATATATTGGAGACAAATTGATCCGACTGATATTGGAGGGCAATTCCACGATCGCGGGCAGTCTTATGAAACAGTGATTTTTTATCACGATGAAGAACAGCATAGAAAAGCAGAAGCATCAAAAGAAGAGCTCGAGAAGAGTGGGCGTTTTTCAAAGCCGATTGCGACGAGAATCTTGCCAGCTGCTACGTTTTATCCAGCTGAAGAATATCATCAAGGATATCATAAGAAAAATACATTCCGCTATGAGTTATATCGTAAAGGGTCGGGGCGAGATGCGTTTATTAAGCAACATTGGCCAAAGGATAATGCTCATTTAAAAGAAAGACTCAACGAGATGCAGTTTTATGTAACACAAGAGAATGGTACCGAACCACCATTTCGAAATGAGTATTGGAACCATCAAGAGGAAGGCCTTTATGTAGACATCGTTTCAGGTGAACCGTTGTTTACTTCTATAGATAAATTCGATAGTGGATGTGGATGGCCTAGTTTTACAAAGCCAGTTATGGCAGCAAGTTTGAAAGAAAAAATGGATGTAAGTCATAATATGACTCGTACGGAAGTGAGAAGTAAAGAAGGAGATTCCCATCTTGGGCATGTATTTCCAGATGGTCCAGGACCAAATGGTCTTCGTTATTGCATTAATTCAGCAGCCCTTCGATTTATCCCAAAAGGGAAGTTAGAGAAAGAAGGATACGGTGATTTCTTAATCTTGTTTGGGAATAAAAAATAACCTCGCAGTTAGCGAGGTTATTTTTTTGTTATTTTACTTTTTTCTTTTTGAACTTGCTTAACACTTCATAAACGATTGGAACAATAAGGAGTGTTAATAATGTTGAACTTGTTAATCCACCAATTACTGTTACACCAAGTCCTTTAGAAATTAAGCCACTACCTTCAAATCCTAATGCAAGCGGGATAAGAGCACCGATTGTTGCAATTGCAGTCATTAAAATTGGGCGAAGGCGTGTTGCACCAGCTTCTAATAAAGCTTCACGTGTTGATAGACCTTCATTTTCTTTATGAATAACACGGTCGATAAGCACGATTGCGTTTGTTACAACGATACCGATTAACATAAGGGCACCGATCATTGCGGAGACACTTAACGTTTCACCAGAGATTAATAAGGCAACAAGAGCTCCAATGATTGTGAATGGTAGCGAGAATAAAATTGCGAATGGTGCAAGGGCACCGCCAAATGTAACGACAAGAACGAAGTATACAATGGCAATCGCAGCTAACATCGCTAAGCCAAGTTGCTTGAATGATTCTTCAATATCTTTTGTAACACCGCCCATAGAAACATCTACGCCGGAAGGAAGATCCATTTTATCTACTTCTTTTTGAACCGCGGCAGATGCTTTTGAAACGTCATCAGATGTTAGTTTTGCACTTACTTCCGCATAAACACGGCCATCGCGGTGTTTCACTGTATTCGAAGTTTCCCCTTCTTTTACAGTCATCACATCTTTCACAGCCACTTCATTACCAAGTGGCGTTGTAATTTTACGATTTGTTAAGTCATCGATTGTTTCATAATTTTGCTTTTCGGCTTCTACATATACATTGACATCTTTACCGTCTTTTTTAATTGTTGTCAGAACAGGGCGATCATGTTGATTAGAAAGTCCCATTCCGATTTGTGCAGCCGTTAGACCCATTTTGCTTAGTTTTTCTTGATCTGCGACTAAAGTGTACTCTGCATATGTTTTTGCAATACTAGAGTCTATATCCTTTAAGTCTTTATTTTTCTTCATGATATTTTGAATATCTTTTACGACAGGCTTAATGTCTTCCGAGCTATCTCCGTAAACGTATAGTTTTATTTCATTACTACCACCACTTGCTCCGAAGTCTTGGTTTTTCCATTCGCCTTTTCCAGACATCTTCTGTAAATCTTTAACGACTTGTTCTTTCTCTTTTTCGAAATTTTTCGTGTCGTTATCATATTGTACGAAGAACATTGCTTGGTTTGATTGACCAGGACTCATTGGGTTTTCGCCACCTAATGAGAATTGAATTGTTCTGACGTCCTTATTATCTTGGAAGTGCTTCTCAGCTTTCGTTGCGATTTTTTCAACGTCTTCTAACGTTTGACCTGGTTCAGGGTTGTACGTTGCAATGATCATTTTTTCTTCTTCAGATGGTAAGAAACTTACACCGATAACTGGAACAAGTGCAAGGCTACCAACTAAGAGAAGGACAGCAATACTTGATGTAATAATTTTGTGATTTAAAGCCCATGCAAGTATGCGTTTATAAATATTTGCTAATTTACTTGGTTTTTCTTCATGATGTACTTCTTTTTCCCTCATGCTCTCTTTTTTAAATAAAGAGTGAGCTAGCATCGGTACGATTGTAACTGCTACTAGTAATGATGCTAATAAAGCGAAGACGATAGTTAAGGCGAATGGTAAGAACATTTCACCAATCATACCTTTTACTAGTCCAAGCGGTAAAAATACAGCAATTGTTACAATGGTAGAAGACATAATCGGGATAAACATTTCTTTCGTAGCTTCACGAATTAAATCTTTTCCGCGCAACTTCTCTTCTGATAACGACATACGTCGGTAAATATTTTCAATAACAACAATGGAGTCATCCACAACGCGCCCGATAGCGACCGTCATTGCTCCGAGCGTCATAATGTTAAGCGTAATATCCATTTGCTTTATGACTAATACAGCAATTAATAAAGAAAGTGGTATGGAAACGACAGAGATTAATGTTGTTCGGATATTTCGTAGGAACAACATAATAATAACAATCGCAAAGATAGCACCAAAAATGGCTTTACTTAGCATTGTTTCTACTGATTTCTCAATAGGTGCACCTTGGTCGAATGTTGAAATAATCTCTAAGTCTTTATATTTTTTCTCAAGTTCTTTTACTTCATCTTTAACTGCATTTACAACATCAACTGTGTTCGCATCAGCAGCTTTTACAATTTGAATTCCAATTGCTTCTTTTCCATTTGTTCGAGAAATAGATTCCGCTTTTCCGACTTCTTTAATGTCAGCAATTTCGTCTAATGTAACTGTCGGAATCCCGTTCATAGCCGCTGGATTCATTTGCGGCACTTGTGTACCAGCTCCAGCATTTTGACTACCTTGACCACTTGCTGATGAAGGAACAGCAGGGATTTTTAATTCTTTTAATGCTTTAATTGTTGTAATATTCCCATCTACAACAACTGATTTTTCTGTGTCTTTAAATGTATATAAGCCAAGTGGTAAAGATATATCCGATCCTTTAATTATATTTTTTACAGTATCTTCACTTAAACCTAATTCTTTCATCTTATCTTTTTTGAAGACAAGTTGTACTTCATCTACTTGTTGACCTGAAATTTGAACAGATGCGACCCCATCAAGTCCTTTTAATCCTGGAACAACATTTTTTTCTACATTTTCAGTTAAGGTAGCTAAAGATTCATTTTTACTGGCTACGCTTAATGAAATAACAGGAAAGGCATTGAAGTTTACACGTGAAACTTTCGGGTCCTTTACGCCTTCTGGCAGTTTCACATTTGCGAGAGCTTCTTTTATTTCTGTTTCAGCCTTTTCCATATTTTTATCAAAATCATATTCTACCTGAATAGAAGATGCATTTTGAAAAGATGATGAACTAACAACGTTTACACCACTTAAATTTTGCAGTTGCTCTTCCATCGGTTTTGAAACTTTATCAGCTACTTCTTCTGGTGTAGCACCAGGATAAACCGTGGTTACTGTTACAACAGGTGTTGTAATATCAGGAATTGTTTCCAGCTTCATATTCAGCCCAGAATAAATACCTGCAATGGTAACGATAATGGTTAGTAGCCAAACTGCGAACTTATTTTTTAACGAAAAATTAATAATTTTGTTCATGTTTGCGCTCCCTTTGTATTATATTGACCAACTGGTCAGTCTAATACATAATATAACTGACTGATTGGTCAGACGTCAATGAAAAGGGATGGTATAATAAAGTGAAACTTTAATCAGTGGGAATTTACGATCTGTAAATAGTGAGATGTATTATTTATTTAAGATGCGAGATTAAATTTAGGAGAGACAGGATATGAAAGAAAAAGAGCGCTTAATTATAGAGATGGCTATGAAGTTATTTGCGACTAAGGGTGTAAATGCGACATCAGTGCAGGAAATTGTGACAGCTTGTGGCATATCTAAGGGAGCCTTTTATTTATACTTTAAATCGAAAGAGGAACTTTTATTAGCGACACTTCGATATTACTATGACAAGATTCAAAACAAAATGATGGATATTGAAAAAGAGCCGTTATTGCCACGTGAAAAATTTGCAAAACAATTGCATTGCCAGTTTAATGATATACAGAAGCATAAGGAATTCATTATTATGCATGCAAGGGAAAATGCTATTCCTTTTAATAAAGAAGTAGAAGAATTTATGATGCGAATGAAGTTAGAGTCTCACGCATTCTATCGGAATAGTTTACTGTCTATTTATGGTGATAAGGTTATGCCATATGTATTAGATTTAGTCATTATGGTAGAAGGTATATGCCGTGGATATTTAGAACTAATTATTTTACAAGCACCAGAAATAGACTTATCTTATGTCTCTGCTTTTATTTTGAAAAGAGTGGATCATTTAGTAGATGGATTGGTAGAATCTTCAGAAGAACCCGTATTACATGAAGAAAGGCTTGGAGAATTTCTTTGTAAATCAGAGCTTATTAAGGAGCAGGTTAAGGAACATTTTTTAAAAGAAATTATTGTGTTTAAACGTACATTAGCTGATCAATTAGAAGATGATGGATTACTTGTTACGCTAGATGTTTTGGAGGCGGAAATGAGATTGCAAAATCCAAGGATTCCAGTTATTCAGGGGATGCTGTCTAATTTAGATATATATCCAAATTTAAAAGAATTTCGCTTGCGGCTTATGGGATATTACAATATAAAAAGGTAACAATGATTGTTTTCATTGTTACCTTTTTTATTATACATTCACTGTTTCTTTTTTCTGCGCTGTCTCTTCTTCTTCAATGTTAATTGTTTCTTTCACAATATAAATCGGACGGTTTTTACTTTCGTCATAAATACGAGCGATATACTGACCGACGATTCCAAGACCAAGTAACTGAATACCGCTAAAGAATGTAATAGCGACCATAATGGATGCCCAACCTGTTTGAGTACCATCACCGATGATTTTCACAGTAATTGTATATAGCAATACGATTATGGAAATGAGAACTGATAATAAGCCTAATGACATAACGATGCGTAACGGCTTTGTCGAAAATGCAATAATGCCATCTGATGCAAATTTAATCATTTTCTTTAATGGATATTTTGTTTCGCCAGCAAAGCGCTCATCACGCTCATATTCAACATATGTTTGGCGGAAGCCAACCCAAGACATCATACCGCGGATGAAGCGATTTCGCTCCGTCATTTGATTGAAAACATCAGCTATTTTGCGATCGATGATTCGGAAATCACCAGTGTCTTTTGGGATATCGATATCAGACATGTAGTTTAAGAATTTATAGAAATATTTAGCTGTTAAAAGTTTAAACCAAGTTTCACCTTTACGTTGTTTACGTTTTGCATAAACAACTTCATATCCTTCTTCCCATTTTGCAATAAGTTCAGGAATCACTTCTGGTGGATCTTGTAAGTCTGCATCTATAATTACAATAGCATCACCTTTTGCAGCAGCAATACCAGCTGTAACGGCTACTTGGTGTCCAAAGTTACGTGCGAAATTAACGATTTTTGTACGGTAATCATTTGCTGCAATCTCAGATAAAATTTCCATTGTACGGTCTGTACTACCGTCGTTTACAAAGACAAATTCGTAATTAATATCATTTTGAAGCATAACGGACTTTAAACGATTATAACATTCCTGTGCTACTTCTTCCTCGAAGTACATAGGAACTACAACCGAAATTAATTTTTGCATGTTGTATCCTCCGTATTTTTAATAAGTCGTTCAAATTTAATTAGTAGCCTTTTCATCTTGGTTGAATGTCCAAATTTTATTAAGGACAAAATTTATAACCATTCCGACACCAATTGCGAAAATCTGTGCAATTAATGCATTAAAGGTAAGTTTATCTACTAATATAAATAAACATAATGTATTAAAAGCCAATACAATTAAATTTACAGTTAGAAATTTAAAGAACATTGACGAGCTTTTATTATTAGGTTTAAACACCCAATTTTTATTCCAATAGTAGCTATTGGCAACACCAATTAAATAGGCAATGGTATTCGCAATAAGGTAGTTCATTCCGAATTTTAATAATATCCAAAAGCTAATAATTGTAATGAGTGTATTAAAGATTCCTACTAAACCGAACTTTAAGAGTTTCTCCATAATAGTATCCTCTTCTTTATAAAATATATAAATAAAATAAGAAATGTAGAAAGGCTATTCTTACATAACAAATACTTATTATAGCATATTTTGTGCTGAAACGTTAATGAAATTGAGTAGCTTAAATCTTGTGTGAATTTAAACTTGCGTGACATTTAATTGGACAGATTAGTTATATAGATGCTTGTACTTTCTAAAATTAAACATGGTGTGTCTATTCATACAATGTTTAATGCCATCGTGAAAATAGAAATATTATCATGATTCATGTATAGTGGTGTGTGATACGGTTTATCGGTTAGTGTTGAGGATTGCTTGAATCCGTATATAGATTATAGTGAAAATAAGAATGTTTTTGGTTTTCATGTATAATTGATTAGTTATAAAGTGCTCCAGCTTTATACAGTATATACCGGTGTTTTTGTACCAATGTTTAAAGGAGTAGATAGTATTGAAATTATTTTTAAAAGGGTTATCGACCCTCTCTACACGTGCAGTGTACATGTTATATGTCTTTTTTGCCTCGATATTAATTTTTAATTATTTTTCGGATACGCAAAAATACAATTACACAATGATAGTAACGGGGGTCGTACTTTTATGTACAATTGGGTCCTATATCCTTAGAAAAGGTTCTTTATATCTAGAGAAATTCAACGAGAAAAAATGTTTTTTTGTGTTAGTAATTATTTGCTTAGCAGTTAAATTAACATGGGTTCTTACATACGAAATTCAGCCGTTGGTTGATTACGCTACCTTTTATTATACTGCAGTAGCATTAAGTAAAGAATTTGTTATTGATAATAATTACATAGCGTTATTTCCACATATTTTTGGTTACGCCTCATTTTTAAGTATTTTCTTAAAAATATTTGGAGAAAGTTATATGGTAGCTCCTATTGTAAATGTTGTTTTAACTACCATATCAATGGGATTAATATATATTATATCTAGAAAAATTGGTGGAGTTAGAACAGCAATAACAGCAAGTATTTTATGGATAGCATTGCCTTCACAAACGATTTATAACATGTTTGCACTGTCAGAGCCATTGTATTGTACAATACTGCTATTGATTTGGACAGTTATGATAATTGTTCATGAGAAGATTCATAATATAAACATAAAAAAATTACTTGTTTATTCGATTTTATTAGCAGCACTATTTGCATTAATGAATATGGTACGACCAATTGCAGCTGTTCCAATTATTGCTTTAGTCGTATGGTTATTTATTATTAACACGAAGCACATAGGAAATAAAAAAATATTATTAAACAAGGTAATATATATAGGAGCTATCGTTGCTGGATATATTATTTTTTCTTCGGCGATTAATCAGTATATAACATTACGTTTAGGTGAAGAGATAGCATCAACACCAGGCTATAATATTTATGTAGGATTTAACCAAGAAAACGCCGGAAAATGGAACATGCCAGATGCAGAATTATTGTTTGAGTACAGTAATAAACCAGGGTGGACTGCTAATGATGCTCAACAAAAAATGATAGAAGAGGCGAAAAATAGAATACAAAATGATAATATCGATTTTGTGAAATTATTTTCGGATAAATTCTTCGTCTTTTTAAGTGAAGATAGTGCAGCAGTTTCTTACGCCGAGCCTGCGCTAGACAATGTAGTAAGATACACCGTGGCATCTAATATTTTTTATTACTTCTTAATTGTGACTTCAATATTAGGTGTGTTAATAATGATAAAAAATAAAGATAAATCTATCCTATTTATGATTTGTTTATTTACAATAGGGTTAACAATGGCGCAGTTATTAGTAGAAGTGGCGTCAAGATATCATTATGCGGCTACAGTATCTATGGTGATTTTGTCTGCCTTTTGTATAAATTATGCTTATAATAAAAAAGAGAATATAGATATAAATAAAAAGGCATGATTTCGGTATTGCACCGGGCTCATGCCTTTTTATTTCGTTGTGATCATTAAATCATCATTGTATTTTATATTTTTGAGGTTTTTCTGTTCGATATAAATTGATAGCATAAATATAGACCGTAGCTTTGAATAATCGTAAAGCTAGGAATGATGAAGTATCGATATCTTGTTTGGTATTCGATTAAGAAATGAACAGTTATGTAACCAATTATCAATAATAAAAATAGTGTATAATGCGTATTATTTTGCTTAGTCAATATGAGATAAAGAAGTGCTACTGTGCTCAGGAGCATAGCTGTAATATACATATACTTTTCATATTTCGTAAGACTGTCCTTTAAAGCAATCATATCACTGTCTGTGTCCCCTAGTGTCAGTAAACTCCATAATGGGGCGGAGTCGTAATCTGCCCACATGAGCGTGAACTTATCACCAAATAAAGATAAAACCTTTTGTGGATCAGCTAGTCGCTCTTGAATCAGTTTTTTTTCAGCGGCTTTGCGTTCTTCACCGATTTCAAAGGACATAATATATTCTGCATCTGCTGCAGAATATCCCCCTTTTGTTTCGTGATTAAACCCTACTGTAAATTTCCAGAGAGGATCACGATTAGATAGTGGGTATTGTGTAATTCCAGCAGATATAAATGAATAACTTATAATGTAATGTACAAGGTAAAATACAAAGAAAATTCCACAAAGTTTTTTAATGGAATTGAAAATATCTTGTTTTGATTTTCCTAATATACCTTGTAAAAAGACATAAATGGTCACTGCAATTAGGATGATAGCTCCAAGCGGGCGCATGATATCGCCTAAAGAAAGCGAAATTCCTATGAAAATCCACATATATTTATGGCTTAAGCCTTTTGTAATTAATAAATAAAACCCAAGATAAAATAAGAAGGTCGCAAGATGTTGATTTGTTAGGACTGAGCTCAATACGATACTTGGGATATATATTGCATATAGTAAACCAGCCATACGTCCAGACCACTCATTAAATATATGAGAAGTTATTTTGTAAACGAGGAATGTTGTTCCCGTGCAATATAATACATTTAAGAACTTTAGGAGGAAGGTTCCTTCACCAAAGAAATTAATAATTAAAGCTTGGTACATTGTAAATCCAAGTTGGTAAACCCACGAAGTATAATACGTGCTTTGGGCAAAACTAAAATCTCCTTTAGTTGCTTGCACAGCACCATTGTACATCATGGCAAAATCTGATTCGACAGGAGTTTGTACATTGAGGACCCAGATTAATCGAATAGAGAAAGCTAAAACGATAAGCGAAATAGTAAATGTTAGTTTTGACATATATTTGTTGGAAATATAGCCGATTAATAAAAATAGAAGCCCTATTAGAATAATAATTGGGACTATAATAAGTAAACGAGTGTTAGCTTGTTCTCTAACTACGTATACTGATTGCCATGTAATAGCTGCAGAAATAATGAGACATAGCACTAACAAGGACTTCACACAAAATGTATTGAGTTTTAGAAAAAATGAACTTTGCATTATAATTAAAAACTCCTTATTGAATTTTATTGCTATTTCAAAGGTAAATCCCTTTACACACTAAGTGATGGTGTAAAGGGATGATTTCAGGTGATTAAGAATTTTCTTGGGCCCACGTTTCTACATCCCAAACTTTAGTTACCCAATCTTTATAAAATTCTGGTTCGTGACATACAAGGAGGATTGTTCCTTTATATGCTTTCATTGCTTTTTGTAATTCTTCCTTTGCTGTAACATCAAGGTGGTTTGTTGGCTCATCAAAGAGTAACCAGTTACTTTCTTCACCCATTAGTTTACATAAGCGAACTTTTGCTTGTTCGCCACCACTTAATTGGTTCAGTGGACGGGAGATATGTTCGTTTTTTAAACCACATTTCGCTAGCATTGCACGAACTTGATGTTGGTCTAAGCTAGGGAATGTATTCCAAACATCATCAATTGGCGTAATATTATCAGCCTTCACTTCTTGCTCGAAGTATGATGGGTTTAAGAAATCACCAAGACTTGTTTTTCCGCTTAATGGTTTAATCTTACCTAAAATCGTCTTTAATAGTGTTGACTTACCGACACCATTACATCCAACAATTGCAATTTTTTCACCACGTTCAATTGTCATTGTTAACTTTGGTAATAGCGGATGTGTATATCCAATCTCTACATTTTCTCCTTCGAAGACGAATCGACTACTCGCACGACTTTCCTTAAATGAGAACTCAGGTTTAATAGCTGTTTCAGGACGATCGATACGTTCCATACGATCAAGTTGTTTTTGACGACTCTTTGCACGACCTGTCGTTGAGTAACGAGCTTTATTTTTCGCAATAAAATCTTCTTGCTTTTTAATAAATTCTCGTTGCTTTTCATAAGCGTTTATATGTTGGTTTTTATTCATTTCCGCTAGCTCTAGGAATTTTTCATATGTCGCTGTATAACGCGTCATTTTTGTGAATTCAAGATGGAAAATAATATCAACACATTTATTCATAAATTCCGTATCATGGGAAATTAATAGGAATGCGTGTGGATATTCTTTTAAATAATTTGTTAACCAATGAATATGTTCAACATCTAAATAGTTGGTAGGCTCATCTAATAGTAATACTTCGGGTTGCTCAAGTAACAATTTTGCAAGTAATACTTTTGTACGCTGTCCGCCGCTCAATGCAGAAACATCACGATCTAATCCAATTGCATCAATTCCAAGACCACGCGCTGCTTCTTCAATTTTTATATCTAATAAATAGAAACCGCCTGCTTCAAGAGCATCTTGTATTTCTGCCATTTGCTCAAGAAGTTCTTCTAATTCTTCCGGTGTAGCAGTTCCCATTTTTTCTGTAACTTCATTTAAAGCTTTTTCTTTTTCAAATAAGGGTAAGAATGCATCTGCTAATACATCACGAATTGTTCGACCAGGTGTTAAAATTGTATGCTGATCTAAGTAACCGTAATTTGTACCAGGTGTCCATTCTACACGACCTTCATCATGGATAAGTTGTCCAGTAATAATATTCATAAATGTTGATTTACCAACACCGTTTGCACCAACTAAACCAACGTGCTCTCCTGCTAGTAAACGCATAGATACATCTTTAAATAGTGTTCGATCACCAAATGTATGTCCTAGTTTTTCGACTGTTAATAAGCTCATAATATCCTCCGTCCAATTTGAAATAGTATCTTGAATCATGATACTAAATTCTCTCGTATAATGCTATCATTTCAAAAATGGATATTTTTAAAAGTAAGGTATTGCATTGTTTTGGAAAAAACATATAATATAATTGAACAGTGGTTAATTATTTTGTGAGGTATAAGAAAATGTCGCCAAGAAGAGCAGTCAAACAAGAATTAACAAGAGAAATGATTATGAACGTAGCAAGGGATTTATTTGTACAGCAAGGATATCAACACACTTCAATGCGTAAAATTGCGACAGAACTAGGGTATAGCCATGGTTCAATTTACTACCATTTTAAAAATAAAGCTGAACTTTTTTATGCGATGGTAGAACAAGACTTTCAATTGTTAAATGAAAAGTTAGATGAAATTAGCAAAAGAAGTTTATCTCCAGAAGAGCAGTTAAAAGAAGTCTTGTTTGGCTTTATAGAATTTGGTTTGGAAAATCAAAGCCATTATGAAATTATGTTTTTAATTAAAGATAGCGAGTTAAAGGAATGTTTAGCGGACAGTCCGAATGTTAGTTATGAAAAATTTGCAAAGGTTATTTTTTCTTTATGTAATAAAAAAATAGATACAATGACGATATGGTCTGTCTTTTTATCATTACATGGGTTTGTGGCACATTATTGCGGAAGTGGACAAACATTTGACGAGTTAAAAGGATTAGCTCGAGTGCATGTAGAGTTTATTTCGAAATCGCTTCTAATGTAAGTGGTTTTCTTTTTGTAATTAATTGAACAGTGGTTAATTAATTGAAGGAGGGAATTATGATGAAAAAAGCGTTAGTACTGGGAGCATCTGGAGCAATGGGATATGCGATTACAAAGGAATTATGTAATCGAGGAATTGATGTGATTGCTTTTGCGAGAAATAAGGGGAAGCTGGAGAATTTATTTCAAGGAGAAGAACATATACAAACAGTAGCAGGGGATGTACTTGTAAAGACAGATATAATGGACGCAGCGAAAGGGGTGGATGTGATATTTCACGCTGTTAATATTCCATATTCAGATTGGGAAGAGAAACAGCCTAAATTGTTAAGAAACATATTAGAAGTAACAAAAGAAAATAATATGAAGTTAGGGATCGTTGATAACATTTATGCATATGGAAGGCAAGTTCAAGAGCTTGTTAAAGAAGATGCTGAAAAGGAACCACATACGAAGAAGGGGAAAATTCGATTACAACTCGGAATGATGGCAGAGCAGAGTGGCGCCAAAATGTTTATCGCTCATTTTCCTGATTTTTACGGTCCACAGGCAGAAAGCACACTCATTCATCATACTTTAAATGGAGTACTTGCAAATAAAGGATCTAGTTTTGTTGGAGATAAGAAGATTGCACGTGAGTACATTTTTACGCCAGATGGCGCGAAAGCGATGGTAGAGTTAGCGTTACATGAGGAAGCTTATGGGCAACATTGGAATATACCAGGTTGTGGCGTTATTACAGGAGAAGAAATGATTCAATATATACGTGAATTAACGGGATATACAAAACGTGTTATGACTGTAAAAAGAGGTATGATAAAGTTAATTGGCTTATTTGATAAGCAGATGAAAGAATATGTTGAAATGCTATATTTGACAGAAAAACCAGTTGTATTAAGTGGAGAGAAATATGAAAAGTATATAGGCATTTTACCTAAAACTTCATATTATGAGGGATTAAAAGAAACCATTATATATATGAATAATAATAGTAAATAAAAAGCGGATTTCTTTCTCAAATTGATGAGAAAGAAATCCGCTTTTATCTCGCTATTTGCGGGATGATAATCAGTAGAGATGGACAAAACCCATACTGATTAAGTTTTATTTTATGCTATGTTCTTACCGAGCTTTTTATTTACTAAGTCTAAAAGTAACCCGCGTATTTGTGGGTCAATGGCAAGACCGATAAGACCGTACAATATACCAGTAAGTGTTAAAGCTACTAGTGGGGGCAAATGAATTAATACTGTGCGGTATAGGGCGTAACTAATTATAAATGCGAGACTATTAAATATGATTCCTTTAAATAATAGCCCGAAACCTTTACGGACAAATAAAGTGAATCCAACTAATAAAGTAAGTTCAGTAATGATAGCTGCCACAGCAGCTCCCATCATTCCAAATTTGCTACCTAAGATGATGTAACTTATGATGGCAACAGCCAATCCAATTCCCATTATTGTCGCACGTTTCCACTGTTGTCCAATTGTTGTTAAGTTATCAGCGAGTGGATAGTTGATAGATTGTAAAATGACCATAAAGGCTAAAATTGCAAGAGCATTACCAGCTGGTGCATAGTCGTCACCTAATAAAGTAACAATCCAAAAGCTAGGATCGGCGATAAATGGGATAGCAATTCCCATACCTAAAAAGGACATAAGTTTTAATTCGAACTGAGATAGCTTTCTATGTTCCACGATATTTTTTTCATTTCCGAAAGCGAATAATTTTGGATAAAATGCTGCTGCAATTACACCAGGTATTTGATAAAGTACGGCAGGTATTTTATAGGCAGCCCCAAAGAATCCAACTTGCTCATGTGTTGAAACTTTTTCTAATATAATAGGACCTAACTGTGGTAAAA
This sequence comes from Bacillus sp. SH5-2, assembly GCF_008368905.1. NCBI lineage: Bacteria > Bacillati > Bacillota > Bacilli > Caryophanales > Bacillaceae > Bacillus > Bacillus sp. SH5-2. The sequence goes on along the minus strand of NZ_QOSD01000021.1, from coordinate 64,391 downwards.
GCATAATGATAATGCCATTGATTGTGAAAATAAGCAGTTGATCTAAAATTCCTTTGTCCCAGCCTTTATGAACTTTTGTATGGCGGAGTACCATTAAGAAGGCGATAATCCCTGTTACAAGGCTAGATATTCCGTACATGGCAGCGATCATCATAAGTGACCATTTAAATGACATTCCTAGCAGAAGAGCGGCTGCGGCTGTCACACCTTGTAGTACAGAAATAATCGCTGTAAATTGCATACGCTCTGTTACTTGGAAATATGCCATCCCAACACCTTGTAAAGTGGCTCCAAACATGGTTGGTAGTACGACCCAATATACCATGGCACGTAAGTAAGCATCAGTGTAGAAGAACTGAGCGAAAATAGCGAAGAGCACAGAAATTACGATAGCTAATACTAAACGAATACGTAAATAACTACTTATTAATACGCTAATGTTAGCGTCACTTCTCGTTCCTTCACGCATAAACGTATGTGTTAAACCTGCATCTGTAAAATAACAAATGACAGCGGAAACTGCTAATGCAACTGTAAACATCCCATACTCATCTGGTGAAACATATCTTGCAAAGAGAATCGTCGCAATAGCAAGTACAAATCGAACAGTAATATTTCCTACAAAGAGATAGGAGGCGTTTTTAAGAATTTTATTTGTTTTCATGGAAAAAGACCTTTCTATTCGTCAGGACATACTTGTCCTATTGGTAAATTTAATTTGTTTACGGAAAGAATGCTTAAAAGCATATTTTTTATTTAAGAAAACAGAAATTTAATGCGTACAAACCAAAGCATCGCATATAATTTTTTGCTGCGCTTTCCATTTTTTGAATAGATTTTGCGGCAATATTTCTTTATATCGCTTTTAATTAATCGAACTTTCGATTTATCTAATTTAGAGTTCTCTTTAATGTATATACAAGCATTGTTAATGACTGTATACGGAAATAGATAAGTTTCAAGGATTTCAATAAGCTCCGTAGAATCCTTCGTGATTAAGTCTTCTGATTTATTGTGAATCCAATTCTTCATTCGAGTAAATACTTCTAACTCTTTCGTTGTCTTTAATTCATAATCTTTATAATTTGAAGAAAGGTTCCCTCCTGATAGGATTCGATAATATGTTAAGTATTCATCGACATAACATACATTTGTTACACTCATTAATTTAAATAGAAATTCTAAGTCTTCTCCCCAGCTACATCCTGGTGTGAAACGAATATCATGGTCCATCACGATAGATTTTTTGAAAATCCAAGTACTCGTTTGTGCGAAAACTTGATGTGTTAAGAAATCTTTTGTCATATTTCCTTTAACAAAATTTGTCGTGTTTGCAACCTTTTCGCCAGTCTCTTCGTAGAAGTTCATATATCCACAATAGCAAGCATTCATATTATTTTTGTGCATGCTTTCCATTTGCTTTTCTATTTTTGTATGATGCCATAAATCATCACTATCAAGAAAAGAAATATATTCTCCGTTTGCGTTTTCAATTCCTGTATTACGAGCAACAGAAACGCCTTGATTTTCTTGTAAGATATATTTTATTTGTTCAGGGTGTCTTTTCTTGAGATTTTTAACGAGAGAAGATGATTGATCTTTACTTCCATCATCAACAACTACAATTTCAATATTTTTATATGTCTGATTTAGTATTGATTCCATCGTCTCTTCAATGTATTTTTCCGCATTATACAGCGGGATAATAACGGAAACGAGTTGTGTTTGTTCCATCATATAATTATTATCTCCTCAAATTTTTTATCTTGTACACTATATAGGCCTTTTGCAAGGAAGAAGATTACAAGAACATCTGTATAAGTTTACCGCATATAAACTTTGTAAATCAACATTATGTACTTTATATAAAAAAACCTTCCTTTTTGCTTTGTAAAAAGGAAGGTAAATCAAATATTATATACCCCAAGGTTTACTCAGTGTTAACACTTCTGCCATTTCTTTGCTTTTTAAACGTCCTTTTTTTCTATTTTCTGCACGCTCGGAACCAGTTGTGTGTAGCCAATGTTCTTCTTCGGTTTCAGGAAGTACTTGTGGAACAGAGGAAGGCTTTCCATCTTTTAACGCAACGAATGTAATGAAACATGTTGCAGCTATTCTACGTTCACCCGCTAGCAAATTCTCTGCGATTACTTTTACGAAAACCTCCATGGAAGATTTTCCTGTGTAACATACGAATGCTTCATAGCAAACAGAATCTGCTTGATGAATGGGAGTTAAAAAATCAACGGAATCGATAGATGCTGTGACGCAATGTTTACGGCTATGTCTTGCAGCTGCAATTGAGGCGATGCTATCAATTTCTGCTAATAATTTCCCTCCGAAAAGCGTTTGATGGTTATTTAAATCATTAGGAAAAACACGTGTTGTTTTAATTGCTTTTGATTCTCGCATGAATTTCTTTTCCATATATTCAGCCCCTATTTTCTGTTTTCAATCAGAATGACATGTATTGTAAGTGGAGTACAAAATTATTAAAAATCGTTAGATATTTAATGAAGTAAAGAATTCCAGAAGAGGGTTAGTAAAACTTCTGTATTTGTATTCATGTAACTGAAAGAAAATTTATCCTATATAAAATGTAGTGTAAAAGAGGATTCGCTTACATTGCAAGTGAAAAAGTTATGACTCTGTATTTGTCATAGAAATTCCCTATCAGCCGTGTACCTATTCATGATAGAATCGTTTTGTTATGAATGGAAATAGAGGTGCAATGGATATATGAATCATATACAAACAAATTTTTCATCTTTCTTTAGTAAAATAGTGATTGGTGCGATGCTTGCATTTTTTGTTTATAGTTGTTGGTCAGCATTTGAAACAAGTAAGCAATTTTTTGGAGGGAATACAACAAGTGTAACAATTGTGTTGGTTATTTTTATTATTCTTATGCTGTTAGTGGCATCGATTTTACAGTATCGTTTTACAGATAAACAATTTCTTACTTTTCTTATAAGTATATCTATAGTTGTGAGACTTAGTATGGTTCTATTTGTAGATGTTCCGCTAATCGGTGATATGAAAGCTATGTTTGAGTCTGCCAAGCAGATTGCACTTGGCAATTATGTTGGGAATATAACTCAGTTACCTTTTATTATTTATGAATCAATTATTATTCGTATATTTGGTGATACGGTATTCGTATTACAGTTATGTAATATTTTGTTTTGCGTAGGGATTGTATTTTTCATTTATCGTATTGCTGCTATGATGTTTGGGGAAGAGTGTGGTCGTATTGCGTCTGTATTTTACGCTTTATATATTCCAAATATATTTACGAGCTCCTTATTAACGCCAGAATCACTTGCAATGTTTTTATTTTATTTTGCTTGTTACATACTCTTATATAGAGGATTAGATCACCCTTATATGTGGGTGCTCTCATCAATTTTATTTGCATTTAGCAATATGATTTTTCCGATGGGGTTGTTCTTCCCTATTTTTATCACCGTATATGTGTTGTTGATTGAACTCTTTCAATCGGCAACGAAACAAAAGGTGCTATTAAAGATGATAGGGATACTTATTTTGTTTTATAGCGTTCATTTTGGTGTGAGTTATGGGATTAATACAATGGGAATGTCACAATATACGATTTCGAACGAGACGTATGTTCAATCTGTCTTAATCGGAAAAACTCAAAGTGAGGAAAAGATACCAAAAAATCAAAGTGTAACAGAGTATATGGATCAAAAGTTAAAAGAGATTGAGGGAGAAAGATTTAAATCTCTAAAGCCAGTAATGAATCAGTTTTCAAACGAGGGAACAAATTCTATTCTGCTCAAATATGAAAAACTTATATATATAGCTGTAACGTTGTTTATGGCTATAGCCTTATTACACTTCCTTATTAAGAAACAGCAACACGAAGGATATATGTTGTTCGTATTGTTAATTAGTGGATACGTATTGTTAAGGTTATTCCAAATCGATGTGGCGTATTATAATATTATTATGCCGGCGTTGTTTATTTTACAAAGTTTTGGTGTTTATATGAGTTACGTTTACTGTCAAAAAATATTCTTCAGAAAATAAAAAGAATCCGCTTTGGATTCTTTTTTTGTTGATGAAAGGTGAGGATTAGTCGTCAGCGGAGATGAAGAATCGCCACTGACTTAAGTTTTACCTTAACGGTTTAGTTCCAGTTGTAAACTATCAGCTGTTAGGGCCATTTTTGAAGAATCATCTTGAATACCCTTCATTACTTGTGAAATAGTTTCTAACTCATTTTCAATTTTTTTATTCTGTTCTTTTGAGTTAGACATATCGTTTACGATCTCTTGGAAGTATTGATCTGTTGCATACATACTATCCGTTCCTTCAGACACGAGAGAGCTAATTTGCTTTACGGAAGAAGAAACACGAATAATCTGTTCATTTGTTTTTTCAACGAGTTTTGTAACGTTGAATATAGATTCTTTCGTTTGCTCGGATAACTTGCGAATTTCTCCAGCTACAACAGAAAAACCTTTACCAAACTCTCCAGCACGTGCAGATTCAATAGCAGCATTTAGTGCTAGTAAATTTGTTTGCTCTGCAATTGATTTAACGATATCTATAATTTCGTTAATTTTGTTAGAGATATCGAGAAGTTCATGCGTATCTGTAATGATGGTTTCCATATTTGTTTGAATGGATTCCATTCGTTTGTTTTGCTCATTTAATTGTGCTTTACCCTTATTCGCTTTTTCTTCCGATGTGATAGCTAATGATGTGCCTGTTTTAGCGATTTCTACAATCGTTTCCGATTTAGCGGTTAATTCTTGAATAGAAGAGCTCGTTTTTTCAGATACAAATGCTAGTTCTGTTGCGATATGTGTAATTGTCATAGCTGTTATTTCTTTTTCTTTTTCATGTTCTTTTTGTATTCTTTCATACTCTGCTTCATAAGCCGCAAGAACAAGTTCTTGTTCAAGAGTGAATAATTTATTTATTACATTTATAGAATAAGAAAAATCCTCGATTGTTGTAATTTTTGTTTGCAAAATCTTCATGATAGAGCGGAATAGTTCTTGATAAGCAGCAGTATACCACTTTCTATGTAAACCAATTTGCACGTGCCTTTTGGCAATTCTAACACGTTGTTCAATAAAATCTTCGTGCATATTTCCGCTGAATAATTCTGTTATATGTGTTTTTAAAGTTTGTTTTAGTTTTGGAATAGAGCTGTAACGTTCAATAACATTAATTAAATTAGGTTGTTTTGTAATATTGGCATAGAACTTGTCTGTAATCCAATCTATCTCTTCATAAATAAAGGGCTGTAGTACTTTTACAATTTGTAAATCTTCTTTTGAAATATGTAGCATATCCATTTGGATTTTTAATTCAGAATTAGCAGGAATGTTAAATATTATTTGTTTGTCCTTGCTTAATTCGATTATACTGGCGCTTGTTTTAGTAGTGTGTTTTTTAAAAACCCCAAGCATTGTTCTTCCCCCTGTTTGTAAAGCGTTTTCATTTCTGGTTCTTCTATAATTATATATTTTTATATACAATTACTCTATATTAGTGTGTAGAATAGTATATAAATTAAGAGAATTCTAAGTAGAATCCTCTTAATGGCTTTTATTAATCTTAGCATGTGTTTTAAAGAAAACTGGGAAATGTACATTATATATTACAGTGACGACACGAATAACGAATGTTACTAATAAACAAACATAGAAAGCTAATACGTGCGCCCCCATTGCATGTGTGATTAGGAAGCTAATTGCTCCTAAGATAGAAGCGATTGCATAAATCTCTTTTCGGAATACGTAAGGGATATCTTGAGCACAAATGTCACGCAAAATACCGCCTCCAATACCTGTAATGACTCCCATTGAAACTACTAAAAATGAGGCGTCAACGTGATGTGACATTGCCGCATTTGCACCAATAGCTGTAAATACACCTAAGCCAACAGCATCAGAAAGCATAATAACGACTTGAAGTTTATTAATGCGTTCAAAAAACATACAAGTAAATAATGCTGATAATACGCTTACGAAAAAGTAAATAGGTTTTACAAATGCGACAGGAGGCAGGTTACCGATCATAATATCACGAATAATACCGCCGCCGAGCGCAGTAGCTACAGCTAAACAAAGGACACCGAATAAATCTAAATCTTTTTTTAAACCAACTAATGTACCGGAAATAGCAGCGGCGATAATGCCAAGAAACGTAAATATGTCGATTAATAACATGGCTGTAATCCCTTCCTCCTAAAGATGTTCCAGAGAAAAAATATACACTAAAGTTATGTAAATAACAATGCATTTTCGTTACATGTAGAAAAAAAGAAAAAATGAGGAAAGAAAGCGCTTGGAAATACAAATTTGCTTTTTTTCTATAAGGTAAATGGAGAGAGAAATGTGAGACGTTTAATTGAAAAATATATGTTATAATAAATATTTGAGATAATAAAAAATATTAACTGTATAGATTGAAATTAGGTAATAGTTATGGAGGTTCTAAATGTTAAGCGAAAATGGTAAGAGTAATAAATTTGAAAATTTTCTACTAATCTTTATTTTGTTGCAACCAGTTTTAGATTTGCTTACAGCATTCTGTATAATGGTTCTAAAAATTGATACGACTATTGGAGTTATTTCACGCTTATTTGTTATGTTCCTAGGTGGAATATATATTTTAATTCAAACTAAGAAAAAAGGAAGTATAAAATATATATCGTATATAATCCTAGTTGGAATAGTTTTCGCTATTGGATTGGTAAATAATAAATTTACAAAGGATCCTATGGTACTTACAGAAGAAATCAAGTTTATAGCAAAAGCGTTATATCCATTTGTTATGCTTACTTGCTATGTATTTGTTTTTAAATCATTAAAAGAAAAAAGACATTCAAAAATGCGTGACTATATTACGTATGCATCATTAATTACGGGAATAGTAATGGTAGTTTCGATTGCAACAGGAACAGATTACAATAATTATGAGTGGTTAAAGTTAGGATCACGTGGCTGGTTTTATGCAGGTAATGAGTTAGGATCTATTTTAGCGATCATGTGTCCAATTGTTGTTTTATATTCAATTGAAAAAACGAAAAGTATGGGAAAAATATACTACTGGATTCCTTCCATTTTAGTTGTTTTTTCATTATTTGCAGTTGGTACGAAGGTTGGCGTAGGAGCAATCTATGCAACGATGGCTATTGCGGTTGTTATGTGCTTTATTCAAGCCTTTACACAAGGTAAAAAAGGAAAGAAAAATATATATTTATTAAACGGTTTTATTGCAATGACCGTTTTTGTAGGAATCATGGCGTATACACCTTTTTCACCATTTCTAAAAAATATGGGTATTCATGTTCAATTAATTGAAGACCAACAGACTGCGAAAAAGGAAGAGAAGAAAAAAGAGCCGGGAGCAGGAAAAGAGCATAAACCGCCTGTTACAGAGAAAGAAAAAGAGAAAGAAAAAGAAAAAGAGAAAGTTGCGGAGAAAAAAGAAGAAACGCAAGCTATCATTTTCAGTGGGCGTCAATTATTTGAGCAAATGTATAAAGACTTCTATAAAGAAGCCCCAACATCTCAAAAATTATTAGGTATGGGTTATGCTGGTAACTATAAAGCAGAGCCGAAATTAATTGAACGTGACTTCCACGATTGGTTCTATTCTTTCGGAATCATAGGGTTCATTTTACTCGTAGTTCCATTCTTATACTTTGGTATTAAATTTATCGTATGTGTATTTACTAAATTTAGACAAGTATTCACAGTGAAATATGCAATGGTGATTGCATCGATACTTCTCGGATTAGGTATCTCATTTATAGCTGGCCATATTTTAATGTCACCGGGAGTAAGTTTTTATTTAGTATTAATCATGGCATATTTAATAGTTGACTTGGAAATTGAATGATAGAAAAATAAAAGCTAGCATATGTTAGCTTTTATTTTGTTAGAGTAAATAAAAAGAAAAATGGGGGATGTAAGAAATGAAAGTGTTGCATATGAATGCTGGTGCAGAAGAAGGTGGGGGAAAAACACATATTATTTCACTTTTATCTCAATTTTCAAAGGAAGAAGTGGAATTAATGGTATTTGAAGAAGGTGCGATTGCTAGAGAGGCGAGGAACCTTGGTATTCAAGTACATGTTTTTACTCAATCATCTCGGTACGACCTATCAATTCTTTCAAAAATAAAGGCATTTATTAATGAAAACCAATTTGACATTGTGCATACACATGGCGCACGAGCAAATTTCTATCTCTCCCTCTTGAAAAAAGGTATAAAAGCGAAATGGATAATGACTGTCCACAGTGATCCAACTTTGGATTTTATGAAGAGGGGATTAAAGGGATGGGTATTTACGAAGTTAAATTTACGTTCTTTCAGGAAGGTAGATTTGTTCTTTGCAATTACGGAAAATTTTAAAGAAAATATAATGAAACTTGGTGTACCAGAAGAGAAAATTTGTACAGTTTATAACGGAATTGAGTATGATAACACTCCAGCAAAGCCTTATGATAAGAGTGAATTTGGCATCGGTGAGGGAGTATTTACGGCCATTCAAGTGGCGCGTCTTCATCCTGTTAAAGGCCATAACATTTTATTTGAAGCGTTACAAAAAACTAAAATTCCGAATATAAAGGTGCTTCTGCTTGGTGATGGACCTATAGAAGCAGAATTAAAAGAGATGGTGCAACAAAAAGGCTTAGAGGATAAGGTGATTTTTCTAGGTTTTCGTACAGATTCAAAAGAATTATATGCATCTGCACACATTAATTTGTTAACCTCTTATAGTGAAAGTTTCCCTCTTGTTTTATTAGAGGCGGCGAATCAACGCTTAACATCTATTGCAACAAATGTGGGTGACATGAGCAAGTTAATCGTCGATGATACGTATGGATGGATTGTACCAATTGGTGATGCAGATTCGTTAGCAAGTGCATTAGAAAATGCTTATGAAAAATGGTTGAATAATGAATTAGAAGTGATGGGAAATCGTTTATATAATCACGCATCTACTCATTTTTCACTAAAGAATTTGTATGAAGATACTCGTAATGCATATAAAAAACTTTTATTGAAATAGAGAGGATAGTTAATTATGGAAGTACAAAAGGTTGATATTCTAGGTGTCCCTTTCTCCACAATGACAATGGATGAAACAATCCAATATTTAAAGAAACAGCTAGAAATGGAGCAAGCTCATACTTTTCAAGTAGTAACGGCAAATCCTGAGATTGTTATGTGCGCAAAAAAAGATGAAAAGTTCCATAAAACGTTATTAAATACAGATTTAATTACACCTGATGGTATTGGAGTTGTAAAAGCAAGTGGTATGCTTGGTACACCTTTAAAAGAACGTGTAGCAGGTTTTGATTTAATGTGTAATTTATTTGCGAAGTTATCAGAAGAGAATAAACCAGTATCAGTTTTCTTATTAGGTGCAAAACCGCATGTTGTACAAGCTGCAGCAGAGCATTTAACGAAGACGTATTCAGCGGTATCTATTGTAGGTACACAAGATGGGTATTTTAAACAAGAAGAAGAAGAGAATATTGTTTCTCGCATTCAAGAGGCAAAACCAGACTTATTGCTTGTTGCACTTGGTTTCCCAAGACAAGAGAACTTCATCCAAACGAATAAGCATCGTTTAGAAACGAAAATGGCTGTTGGAGTAGGTGGAAGTTTAGACGTATGGGCTGGAGAGGTAACACGTGCTCCAAAATGGATTCAAGCTATTAACTTAGAATGGTTTTATAGATTATGTAGTAACCCAACACGTTGGCGTCGTCAGTTAGTATTAGCGGAATTTTTAAAAGAAGTAATGCGTTCAAAAAAGTAGCGGAATATCGCTACTTTTTTTATTTGTTCATTTTTCATAAATATTTTATTTTTTGGGAATGATGAAGGAGAATTTTTTACACGAAAGTATTTTACTTATACAATTCACACATGTAAAATGATGTGTAAAGACAGCTGTGTAAGGAGGACTTCTTGTGGGCAAGGTAAAAGAAATTTCGAAGCGAAAGCTGCTTGGTATAGCGGGGCTTGGATGGTTATTCGATGCAATGGATGTTGGAATGCTTTCATTTGTAATGGTAGCGCTGCAAAAAGATTGGGGATTAACGAGTCAGGAAATGGGCTGGATAGGTAGTATTAACTCAATTGGTATGGCAGTAGGAGCACTTATATTTGGAATACTATCAGATAAAATAGGACGGAAATCAGTCTTTATTATTACATTATTATTATTTTCTATCGGTAGTGGTTTAACTGCTTTAACGACGACACTCGCGATGTTCCTCGTATTACGATTTTTAATTGGTATGGGGCTTGGCGGAGAGTTGCCGGTTGCCTCTACACTAGTATCAGAGAGTGTTGAAGCACATGAACGAGGCAAAATTGTTGTGCTATTAGAAAGTTTTTGGGCAGGTGGCTGGCTCATTGCAGCCCTTATCTCGTATTTTGTTATTCCGAAATATGGTTGGGAAGTTGCGATGGTATTGAGTGCGGTTCCAGCGTTATACGCTTTATATTTAAGATGGAGTTTGCCGGATTCTCCAAGATTCCAAAAGGTTGAAAAAAGACCATCTGTTATTGAAAATATAAAGTCAGTTTGGTCGGGAGAATATCGTAAAGCTACAATTATGCTATGGATTTTATGGTTTTGTGTTGTCTTTTCCTATTATGGAATGTTCCTTTGGTTACCTAGTGTAATGGTATTAAAAGGATTTAGTTTAATAAAAAGTTTCCAATATGTACTTATTATGACATTAGCTCAACTTCCAGGTTATTTTACTGCCGCTTGGTTTATTGAACGTCTTGGTCGTAAATTTGTTTTAGTTACGTATTTAATCGGTACAGCGTGCAGTGCTTACTTGTTTGGCGTTGCAGAGTCATTAACAGTTTTAATCGTGGCAGGTATGTTATTATCCTTCTTTAATTTAGGTGCTTGGGGTGCGTTATACGCTTATACACCTGAACAGTATCCAACAGTTATTCGTGGTACAGGTGCAGGGATGGCAGCGGCATTCGGTCGTATTGGTGGTATTCTTGGGCCGCTACTAGTAGGATATTTAGTTGCTTCACAAGCTTCATTATCGTTAATATTTACGATTTTCTGCGGATCAATTTTAATTGGCGTTGTGGCTGTAATAGTACTTGGGCAAGAAACGAAGCAACGGGAATTAATATAAAGTGAAACTTTAATGAATGGGGGATCTCTCTCTATTCATTATTAGCCCGCAAGAACAGAGGAAACCGTGATGGTTTCCTTTTTTCTGTTTTTTTAGATAAATAATGGTATAGTAAGAAAAAGGGATTATTTCTTATAAAAGCGAATGTATACAACAGGACATACGGACAAAAGAATTAGGTGGTTGAAGAAATGAAAATTTTACTGATTATGGAAAATGTAGAAGAACGAAAAATTTTAGCTGAAAAATTTACTGAAAATATACGGAATGTAGAATGTTTTGAAGCGAATACAGGGACAGAATCATTATTTTTGATGAAAAAACATACACCAGATTTTGTTTTTTTAAATTCAAAATTACTAGATGGTACTGGTTTTGAATATGCGGGTTTATTACGGGAAGTAAATTGCTATACAAAATTTATTTTTGTAGGTGAAGATCTAGAAGAGTCCATTGCAGCTTTTCGTTTCCAAGCATTGTATTATTTACTACGACCATTTCGTGAAGATGATCTGCAATTTCTCTTATATAAAATGGGTAAAGAGCAAGGAGAGCAAGCGAAGAGTTGTTTGCGAAAATTACCGATAGAAGGTCAAGAGGGAATTCGTTATATTTTCCCGGAAAATATTGTATATGTAAGTAAAAATAAGGAGAATAAGACAGTCTCAATTTATACAACAAATAATCAGTATATTTCAACATATACACTTCAGGAGTTAGAAAATAAACTAAATGTATATGATTTTTTACGTGTGCACAAAAGCTATTTAATTAATATGTCATATGTACAAGAACTGAAGCCTTATTATAATGGCACATATAATTTGTATTTAGATAGATATGATGAGCAACCGATTCCAGTAAGCCGTAATTATGTAAAACGCCTTCGAAATAAAATTGAATTATAGCAGGTAATGAGAGCATTTTAACATGATAAACTAAAAATCCTTCATGATAAGGAGGATTCAATTTAAATTTTCAGAAAATTTAGTACAATTTCCACTAAGAAGTAGTATTGGGGGGATTGTATGTGAAGACATTGAAGTCGATCTTACTTTGGGGAGTTATTGCGGCAGTAGGAGCAGGTGCTTTTGGCGTAATAGCTTTATCACAAGGTGAAACTATTAATGCTGTATGGCTTTTAGTAGCAGCGGTATGTGTATATGCAGTTGCTTATCGGTTTTATAGTAGATTTATAGCGAGAAAAGTTTTTGGTCTAGATAATAATCGGCAAACGCCAGCCCATACATTAAATGATGGAAAAGACTATGTTCCAACAAATAAGTGGGTATTATTCGGGCATCACTTTGCAGCAATTGCTGGGGCGGGACCTTTAGTAGGACCGATTTTGGCGGCGCAAATGGGGTATTTGCCAGGAACAATTTGGATTATTGTTGGGGTAGTTGTCGCAGGAGCTGTACAAGATTTTGTCATTTTATTTGCTTCAATGAGACGTAATGGTAAATCATTAGGAGAAATGATCAAAGATGAGATTGGGCCTGTTACAGGGCTAATTGCAATGATAGGTATTTTAGGAATTATGATTATTTTATTAGCCGTATTAGCGTTAGTAGTAGTAAAAGCATTGATTGGAAGTCCTTGGGGAATGTTTACGATAGCGGCAACGATTCCTATCGCTATTTTAATGGGAGTTTACATGCGCTACATTAGGCCTGGACGAGTTGGGGAAGGGTCAGTAATTGGTATTATTCTACTCATTCTATCTCTTGTTGGAGGACAGTATGTAGCAGAAAACCCAACGCTTGCAAATATGTTCACATTTAGTGGTGAAACGATTGCTATTATGCTTATTGTATATGGGTTTATTGCATCAGCATTACCAGTTTGGATGCTTCTAGCACCTCGTGATTATTTAAGTACATTTTTAAAAGTAGGAACAATTGTTGGATTAGCCATCGGCATTTTAATTGTAGCGCCGGATTTACAAATGCCAGCGGTTTCGCAGTTTATTGATGGAACAGGTCCTGTTTTCTCAGGTAATTTATTCCCATTCTTGTTTATTACAATTGCCTGCGGTGCTGTATCTGGATTCCATGCTCTCGTTTCATCAGGTACAACGCCAAAAATGATTGAACAAGAGGGACATGCACAGCCAATCGGTTATGGAGCAATGTTAATGGAATCGTTTGTAGCAGCGATGGCTATGATTGCTGCTTGTGTATTAACACCAGGCACTTATTTTGCGATTAATAGTCCGGCAGCACTTATCGGTACGGATGTATCGCAAGCAGCTCAAGTTATTTCCTCATGGGGATTTGCTATTACACCAAATGAATTAAAAGATCTTGCTGTAAACGTTGGAGAGCAAACCATTTTATCACGTACAGGTGGTGCACCAACGTTAGCGATAGGTATGGCATATATTTTCTCACAAGTAATGGGTGGAACGGCAATGATGGCATTTTGGTATCATTTTGCTATTCTATTTGAAGCACTATTTATTTTAACAACGATTGATGCAGGAACACGTGTAGGGCGATTTATGATCCAGGATATTTTAGGACATGTATATAAGCCATTTGCGAAAACGGATTCTACATTAGCGAATGTAATAGCTACAACGTTATGTGTATTAGGATGGGGCTACTTCTTGTATCAAGGGGTAGTAGATCCTCTCGGTGGGATTAATACATTATGGCCACTTTTCGGTATTGCAAATCAAATGTTAGCAGGCATTGCATTGTTACTTGGAACGACAATTTTATTCAAAATGGGAAAAAAGGCATATGTTTGGGTGACGTTAATTCCAACTGTCGGATTGCTGATTGTAACGATGACGGCTGGTTATCAAAAGTTATTTCATGAAAATCCTAAAATAGGATTTCTATCTCACGCGAAAGTGTTTCAGGGTGCATTAGACGAGGGGAAAGTATTAGCCCCAGCTAAAAATGTCGCTCAAATGAAACAAATTATTTTTAATGATTATGTTGATGCAGCACTATGCGGGATTTTTATGATAGTTGTAATTGCTGTATTAATTTCGGCAATTCGAATTTGGATTCAAGTATTAAGAAATAAGCCGATGCCGTTAAAAGAGGCACCATATATTCCTAGAGATGAAAGTGAGTCGAGGAACTATGCTTAAAAGACTACGGCAAGTATGGGGGAAAAGGAAACAATTTATTAGTTTACTTGTTGGGGTGCCAAGCTATGAAACGTATGTCGCCCATATGAAAAAGCATCATCCGGAAGAAGAGATTGTGGGTCAAAAGCAATTTTTTGCTGAGGCACAAGAAGCTAGATTTAACGCAAAGGGTGGAAAGATATCACGCTGTTGTTAATAAAAAAGGGCGAATTTTTCGTCCTTTTTTATTTTTATGCTGTTCCACGTGAAACAGCATAAAAATAAATAAAAAGCTTTGGGAATTATAGACATTTCGTATACAATAAAATAAGGAAAGGGATAGACGGAAAAGTAGGGAGATTATTTTATGTTAAGAGATCTATTTGTAAACACAACAATTATTCTTTCCTTTATTTTTGTTGGAGGCCAGCTTTTAAGAGACAAGCCGTTAAAAGAAGGATTCTCTTTTTGGCAGAAATGTATAGTAGGTATTTTTACCGGAATATTAAGTGTACTGTTGATGCATTTTGGTGTACATATTGAAGATATTATGTTGGATCTACGTTATCTAGCTGTTATTTTGGCAATTATAATTGGAGGTCCAGTAGCTAGTAGTATAACAGTTGCGATTATTTTAATTACTCGATTATATTTTACTGAGTACTCTTTAGCTTCCGAATTGGCTTGCTATACGATCGTATTGATAGGGATTGGAATTATCTTTATTTGGCGGATGAAAGTTTCAATATTTATAAAGTGGATATGGTTTAATGTGTATAGTTTGTCTATTTTAGTAGTGCCAATATCTATTTTGTTTAATAATATATCTGTAGTAGCGTTATATTTAATTTGTAGTAGTGTTACAGCATATATCACATTTATAAGCGCGAATTACGTATTGCAATCCAATGAGTTATTCCAAACGATGAAGCAATATGCAACGATAGATGCTTTGACAGGCCTTGGAAACGTAAGGCATTTTGATTTAGAAATGAATCGTCATGTTGGTAACAAGCACATGAAAAATGATTCACTTTGTTTATTACTTATGGATATTGATCATTTTAAGTATGTAAATGATACGTATGGGCATCCTGCAGGGGATGAAGTATTAAAACAAATAGCGTGTATTTTACGAGAAATTTCAACGTTTCCGGATTTGGTTTTTCGAAAGGGCGGAGAGGAATTTGCACTTTTGATACCAAAGAAAGGATTAGCTTATGGAATTCATATGGGCGAACAAATTCGTACAGCTGTTGAGAAACATTCATTTCAATTGTTAGATGGAACAAAAATAAAAATTACAGTTTCGGTAGGAGTTTCAGAGTATGAAGAGTCATCAGAGCAATTTATTCAAGCGGCTGATGATGCATTATATTACTCAAAAAGAAATGGTAGAAATAAGGTCAGCTCTGCATCTTAAAGATAAGATGACCAGAAGAGCTTATAAAAAACACCCACAGAGGCAATATATGAACTCTGTGGGTGTTTTTATTTATATATTAGACAAGTTCTTTTGATGCAACAAATTTACGGTATGCACCGTGATGAGTTGGGCCTACATATTCGTTAATTTTGAATGAATAACGAATAGCCGCTGTGATAAATTCTTTAGCAGTTTTTACTGCTTCTTTCACAGGTTTTCCTTTTGCAAGTTCTGCTGTAATTGCAGCAGAATATGTACAACCTGCGCCGTGTGTATTTGTCGTATCAATCTTTTCTGATTCTAGAAGATCAAATGTTTCTCCATCGTATAGGACGTCGATTGCAGTTTCTGTACCAAGCTTGCTACCGCCTTTAATTAGGACGTATTTCGCACCTAAAGCGTGGATTTTTTTCGCTGCTTCTTTCATGTCCTCAAGAGAATTAATTTTCACGCCACTTAATTGGTAAGCTTCAAATAAGTTTGGTGTAACAACTAATGCTTTTGGAACAAGAACGTCACGTAAGCAATCATTTGTTTCAGGATGCAATGCTTCATCTGCACCTTTACATACCATAACAGGATCAACTACTACATTTTTAAAATTATGCTTTTCGATTGTTTCTGCAACCATCTCAATAATTTCTACTGATCCAAGCATACCTGTTTTTAAAGCATCTACGCCAACACCTTCAATTGTTGTTTCTAATTGTGGCTTTAATGTAGAAGCCGGGATTGGGAATACGTTATGTGCCCAACCGTTATGTGGATCCATCGTTACGATTGTCGTAAGAGATGTCATTCCGTATACGCCAAGTTCTTGGAATGTTTTTAAATCTGCTTGTATACCAGCACCGCCACTTGTGTCAGAACCAGCGATAGTAAGTGCCTTATTTAATGTCATTATGAAAGCCCCCTCAAGTGATATAATGAAAACTATGTTTTCACCATTATATCAATGTTACGAATAAGTACAAAGTGAAAAGTAGATGATTTACTTTAGGGGCAATTTAAAATCTTGTATGTAGGAGATTAGGTATGTTTCGAGATAATCGTACAAATGAATTAGTTATATTAAAAGAAATAGCAGAGACGCTAAATACATCAAATGATACATATCATGTACTGCAAGCAGTACTAGAAAAATTGTTAAGTGTAACAGGTTTAACGACAGGATGGATTTTTCTTGCCGATGAAAATGGGAAATATACGAAGTTAATCGATTACCAGTTACCAGAGGCACTTACATACGAAAATAAGCGCCCGATGTGTGAAGGTGAGTGTTGGTGTTTACGTGGTTTTGTAGATGGAAAGTTAGAGAGAGCCGTTAATATTATTGAATGTAAAAGAATTAATAACGCAATTGAATATAATTGGGGAGATACAGAGGGGATTCTTCATCATGCTACGGTTCCTTTAAAAGCTGGAGGAGAAAAATTTGGTTTGTTGAATGTGGCAAGCCCAGGTAAAACACATTTTTCAGAAGAAGAATTAGTATTGCTCCAATCAGTTGCCTTACAAATTGGAACGGCTTTAAAACGAGCAAAATTATATGAAAACGAAAAGCGAAGAGCACATTATTATGTGAAATTAGAACGTTTTATTCAAGCCCTAAGAACGATTCATCGATTTAGTATATTGCCTGAAAAAGTTGTGAGTCAATTAGGTGAAGTGTTTCAGTGGAACGAAGTAACATTCTTTATTAGAGAAGAGAAAGAATTATCATTGCGGGCATCTTATCGCCAAGAAGAATTGAAAGAGGATGTAAAAGAAGCCGCGAAAGAAGCGTTAGAAAAAGGTGAATCTATTTTATTAAAACGTCAAATCAGTCATACCGCTCCCTCTAATAGAACGGTTATCGCCACACCAATACAGATTCAAAGTCACATATTTGGGGTTGTATGTGTTAGTTCCAATAATGGTGAATTTGATGTGAATACGATAGATGTGCTTCAAGCCATAACAAATCATATTTCTTTCGTGATAGAGAATTTAAGGCTAAATGAGCAGCGACGCGAACTCGTACGGATGGAAGAAAGGAATCGTTTAGCAAGGGATTTACATGACTCTGTCTCACAAAAGCTATTTTCGTTAACCTTTATGACAAAGGGTGCTGAGGCAGTTTTAAAAGGTCAAAATGAGAAAGTAGATCACTCTTTGCACGAGATGCGTGAATTAGCGCAAGGTGCTTTAAAGGAAATGAGGACGTTAATCTGGCAGCTCCGTCCAGCAGGATTAGAGAAAGGTTTATTACCAGCTTTAAAGCAGTACGGTGAAAGCTTTGGATTGAAAGTTAGGGAACAAGTTACAGGTGTTCGTGATTTACCACGTGTAGTAGAAGAAGCATTATGGCGTATTGGACAAGAAGCGTTAAACAATGTGAGTAAGCATGCAGGTGTAAAAGAAGCGACGATTTATTTTAAAGTGACTGAGAAAAATGTATCATTAGAAATAGTAGATCAAGGTAATGGATTTATAGAAAAGGATATAAAAGAGAAGAAATCACTTGGCATGACAACGATGCGTGAAAGAGTAGCGCTGATTGGCGGAACAATTAAAATTGTAAGTAAAAACAAACGAACAAGTATACAAGTAAATGTACCATTATAATGTGAAAATGAGGGAAGTTTGTGAAAATAAAAGTATTGTTAGTTGATGATCATACAGTCGTTTTAAAAGGATTAGCATTTTTCTTAAGTACACAGGAAGATTTAGAGTTAGTTGGGGAAGCGAATAACGGGAAAGAGGCTTTGGTGAAAGTAGGAGAAGCAAATCCTGACGTTGTATTAATGGATTTATATATGCCTGAAATGGATGGCGTTGAGGCGACAGCTCGCATAAAAAAAGAATATCCAGATGTGAAAGTAATTGTATTAACGAGTTTTTCTGATCAAGCACATGTGTTACCAGCATTAAAAGCGGGAGCAAGTGGGTATATTTTAAAGGATGTAGAACCGGATCAACTTGTTGAGGCGATCCGTAGTGCGTATAAAGGGAATATACAGCTACATCCGGATATAGCAAATGCGCTTCTTTCTCAAGCGTTACCGGAGAAGGAGAAAGAAGAGGAACACTTCATTCATGTAGATGTATTAACAGCGAGAGAAAATGAAGTGTTACAACTATTAGCAAAAGGGATGAGTAATAAAGAAGTTGCTTCGGTTTTAGTCATTACAGAAAAAACGGTTAAAGCGCATGTGAGTAGTATTTTAAGCAAATTAAACTTATCTGATCGTACGCAAGCAGCGTTATATGCAGTGAGAAATGGAATTGTATAAGACGAAAGTCGTAAGACCAAGTTCGCCTTTAGAAGGTGGACTTTTTTTATGGAAAAATACGTCTATGTGAGGACGAAATTGTCTTGATATGAAGATAAAATATGTTTGTAAGCAACAAAACAACAATTACAAGGGATACCTTTTTTGAAAGCATATATGACAACATAAGAGTGAGTTTTAGGAGGAAAATATAATGACAACAGTTTTATTCGTAAAAGCAAACAACCGCCCAGCAGAACAAGCAGTTAGTGTGAAATTATACGAGGCATTTTTAGCAAACTATAAAGAAGCACATCCAAATGATACAGTGGTAGAACTTGATTTATATAAAGAAGAATTACCATATGTAGGCGTGGACATGATTAATGGTACATTCAAAGCAGGTAAAGGATTTGATTTAACAGAAGAGGAAGCAAAAGCAGTAGCAGTAGCTGATAAGTATTTAAATCAATTCTTAGAAGCTGATAAAGTTGTTTTCGGTTTCCCATTATGGAACTTAACAATTCCAGCAGTATTACACACATATATTGATTATTTAAACCGTGCTGGTAAAACATTCAAATATACACCAGAAGGTCCAGTTGGTCTAATCGGAGATAAGAAAATAGCATTATTAAACGCACGCGGCGGCGTATATTCTGAAGGTCCAGCAGCTGACGTAGAAATGGCTGTTAAATATGTAGCGAGCATGATGGGCTTCTTTGGTGCGACAAACATGGAAACAATCGTTATTGAAGGACATAATCAATTCCCAGACAAAGCAGAAGAAATTATTGCAGCAGGTCTTGAAGAAGCAGCTAAAGTAGCAAGCAAATTTTAATTAAAATTATAATCGTCACTCAAAGAAACAGCATTAACGTTTATGTTAATGCTGTTTTTTTATTAATTTGTAGTTTCGTTATGCTTAGGAAGTGGAAATGCATTACCAATAGCTGCTGCACCGAGCATTGGTAATAGTAAATTAAGCGGGAAAAACATAAGTAATAGTAATGTTATAGCTATTGGTTTTCTTAGTGCATAGCTCGAAATCGCTGTCGTTACAATGGCTACAGACGCGATTGGATCTATAGGAAGAATGGAAGCTATCGCGTATCCGATACTTGATCCAGAAAATATAATTGGAAAAATATGTCCGCCGCGCCAACCTGTATTTAAACAAACGGCAGTAATGCATAATTTTAAAACTCCTGAAAGAAGTAATACCCAAAAAGATAAGTGACTCCATTCAACAACTAATTCTTTTAGTTGATGTTCCCCTGAAAATAATGTGTATGGAAGAAAAGTCCCCGCAATTCCTAATAAAATCCCACCTATAATTCCAAGTGTTAGTTTGTATTCACGGAAAGGATGGATGATTTTCTCTAATGTAAATTCTACTTTGAAATATAAGAAACCAATGATAGCACCGACGCAAGCAAGTGGAAGAAAGGCGATCCATTCATTGATTGAAAGAGATCCTTCTCCAAAATCAACAATAAAGGATCCACGATTATCGAGTTTACTAAGCAATAAATAAACGGAAAATCCAGCAAAAGTAGTAGTTACATATACAATTGCTTTTTTTCCTTTAGAAAACCCGGCATTTTGTTCTCCCTCATTTTCAGTCGGAGCTAAATAACCGAATAATGGAGCGTTAAAAATGACACTTAAAGTAGCTCCAATTCCAACTTCTGTTAGTTCGCTCATTCCCTTTAAAGCGAATTTAAAGCGATCCCCTACCCATGTACAAAGTCCGCCGATAATCCCGACAAGTGCAGCCTCTGGACCTAGGCTAGCTCCAAATATTAAAACAATAAGCGCAGTTAAGGTAGCCTGATGTACAAAACGGTATTCAATTCTACCAGTTTTTTTATATTCACCCATTACTTCTGGCATAAGACGTGGATATGTACCGAAGTATTTTTGTGATAAACCAACAAGAATACCGCCGATTATTGTTACACAA
Source organism: Bacillus sp. SH5-2 (assembly GCF_008368905.1). Taxonomy (NCBI): domain Bacteria; kingdom Bacillati; phylum Bacillota; class Bacilli; order Caryophanales; family Bacillaceae; genus Bacillus; species Bacillus sp. SH5-2. The sequence continues at coordinate 43,486 of NZ_QOSD01000021.1, read as the reverse complement.
AGAGTGTAATAAGGGGGAGAAGAGAAAACGTTAGGTAAGTATCCCCAAATAAAGTGGATTCCGATATTTATCGTAACTAAAAATAACCAAACTGTAGCCCCTACTATAGAGCCTAAGAGAATGCCATATAGAGCGAGTATATAGTGCATGTCCTTTTTATCTGTCATGTTATACCTCCGTTATGTAAGTTGTAATAGAGAAAGGGTTACACATGCTAGTGTGAAATGAATGGAATATAATATAGTATCTTTGTGTGAGGTGGGCTTATTCAACATATATATTGGGATTTCATTAGGGTTTGAGGCTTATAAATTAAACCACTTATTTAATTCTATATATTGATTAGGATTTTTTAAAGGTCTTTTTTGAATAAATATGGAATATACTTCTTTTGTTGCTTTATATGGAACTGCTGACATTTATTTTAGAACATTCAGAAAAACAGATTGACATTAGGAAATTATTGCTATAAAATCAACGGTAATTGCATAGTCTTATCAAGAAAAGGTGGAGGGACAGGCCCGATGAAACCTTGGCAACAGCCGTATAACGGAATTGTGCCAAATCCTGCAGGTAATAATCCTGAGAGATAAGAAAGAGTCTTTAGAGCGTGTTTTCAAACTGCTCCTTTCTTGTTTTCAGGAAGGGAGCAGTTTTTTATTTTGTATAAAAGAAAGGAGAATGAGAGATGGGAGAATCATGGGGAAAGGGAACAATTTGTGTGCAAGGTGGCTATACGCCAAAAAATGGTGAGCCACGCGTTTTGCCGCTTTATCAAAGTACAACGTATAAATACGATACGTCGGATGATTTAGCGGCATTATTTAACTTAGAGGCAGAAGGCTATATTTATACACGTATTGGGAATCCCACACTGGCTGCATTTGAACAAAAGTTATCAGATTTAGAAGGTGGTGTAGGGGCTGTTGCGACAGCTTCTGGGCAAGCTGCTATTATGCTTGCAGTGTTAAATATTTGTAGTAGCGGGGATCATCTACTTTGTTCTTCGACAGTCTACGGAGGGACATTTAATTTATTTGGAGTAAGTTTACGTAAGCTTGGCATTGATGTTACGTTCTTTAATCCGAATTTAACAGCAGATGAAATTGTGGCACTTGGTAACGATAAGACGAAACTTATCTACGCAGAATCATTAGGAAATCCAGCTATGAACGTTTTGAATTTCAAAGAATTTTCAGATGCAGCAAAAGAACTAGAGGTACCTTTTATCGTTGATAATACATTAGCGACTCCTTATTTGTGCCAAGCGTTCGAGCATGGAGCAAACATCATTGTTCATTCTACGACGAAGTATATTGATGGCCATGCAAGTTCTTTAGGCGGTATTGTCATTGATGGAGGGAACTTTGATTGGACAAATGGAAAATATCCTGAACTTGTTGAACCAGATCCAAGTTATCACGGCGTAAGTTATGTTCAAAATTTTGGTGCGGCAGCTTATATTGTGAAAGCACGCGTACAGTTATTAAGAGATTACGGAAATTGTATGAGCCCATTCAATGCATATATTAGCAATATTGGCTTAGAAACACTGCACTTACGCATGGAGCGCCATAGTGAAAATGCTCTAGCAGTTGCTAAGTGGCTTGCTAATCATGAACGTATTGAATGGGTGAATTATCCGGGACTAGATAGTAATGAAAACTATTCATTAGCACAAAAATATTTGAAAAAAGGTGCTAGTGGTGTTTTAACTTTCGGTATTAAAGGTGGATTAGACGCGGCAAAAGAATTTATCGCGAATGTGAAACTAGCAACTCTCGTAACGCATGTAGCTGATGCCCGAACTTGCGTTATACATCCTGCTAGTACGACGCATAGACAATTAAGTGCGGAAGATCAGCGTTTGGCCGGTGTCACATCGGATTTAATTCGTTTATCGGTTGGTATAGAAGATGTTTCTGATATTATTGCAGATTTAGAAACAGCGCTAATCGGGGGCAAACAACATGCCGATCATAATTGATAAAGATTTACCAGCTCGCAAAGTATTGCAGAAGGAAAATATTTTTGTAATGACGAAGGAGCGAGCAGAAACACAAGATATCCGTGCTTTGAAAATTGCTATATTAAATTTAATGCCTACAAAGCAAGAAACAGAAGCGCAATTACTTCGTTTAATTGGCAACACACCGTTGCAATTAGATGTTCACTTACTTCATATGGAATCACATTTGTCCCGTAATGTAGCACAGGAACATTTAACAAGTTTCTATAAAACATTCCGTGATATTGAGAATGAGAAATTTGATGGACTTATTATTACAGGAGCACCAGTTGAAACCCTTTCTTTTGAAGAGGTAGATTATTGGGAAGAGCTTACACGTATTATGGAGTATTCAAAAAAGAATGTAACATCTACGCTTCATATTTGCTGGGGGGCACAGGCTGGTTTGTATCATCATTATGGCGTTCCAAAGTATCCTCTGAAGGAAAAAATGTTCGGTGTATTTGAACATGAAGTCTGTGAGCAACATGTGAAATTGTTACAAGGGTTTGATGAATTGTTTTTTGCCCCGCATTCTCGTCATACAGAGGTACGAGAGAGTGATATTAGAGAGGTGGCAGAATTAACATTATTAGCAAACTCTGAGGAAGCCGGTGTTCACCTTGTTATTGGGCAAGAAGGAAGACAAGTGTTTGTGCTCGGGCATAGTGAATATAGCTGTGATACGTTAAAGCAAGAATACGAACGGGACCGCCAAAAAGGGTTAAATATTGATGTGCCAAAAAATTATTTCAAACATAATAATCCAAATGAGAAACCGCTTGTTAGATGGAGAAGCCATGGAAATCTATTATTCTCTAATTGGTTGAATTATTACGTGTATCAAGAAACCCCTTATATATTGTAAAGATTGTGTAACACGTGGCACCGTTTTCTTTGTAAAGATTAACTTATATTTTTCCGAATGTTCAAAATACATTGTTTTTCAGATTTTTAACTCATATAATTTCAACTAAACACAATTTTTGAGGGGTGGACAGTACTATGAAAGAAATTCAAGTGGGTTTATTAGGTCTTGGGACAGTTGGTAGTGGTGTAGTTCGTATTATTACAGATCATCAAGAGCGACTTATACATCAAGTAGGTTGTCCTGTAAAAGTAACGAAAGTGTTGGTACAAAACATTGAGAAAGAGAGGGGTGTTGAGGTACCTTCTACTTTATTAACACAAGATGCAAATGAAATTTTAGATAATCCAAATATTGATGTAGTTATTGAAGTAATGGGTGGCATTGATGATGCAAAATCATATATTTTACAAGCTTTAAGAAGTGGGAAACATGTTGTAACTGCAAATAAAGATTTAATGGCATTACATGGGGCTGAATTATTAGCAACAGCAAAAGCGAATAAGACTGATCTGTTTTATGAAGCTAGTGTAGCCGGAGGGATTCCGATTTTACGAAGTATTGTAGAGGGACTTTCTTCAGATCTTATTACGAAAGTAATGGGAATTGTAAATGGAACAACAAATTTTATTTTGACGAAAATGTCAGACGAAGGGAGAGCATATAACGACGTGTTAAAAGAAGCCCAACAACTTGGATTTGCAGAAGCAGATCCAACATCAGACGTAGAAGGTTTAGATGCTGCAAGAAAAATGACGATTTTAGCTACTCTCGGTTTCTCTACAAATGTAGAGCTTGGAGACGTGAAGGTAAAAGGGATTACTTCTATTACAGAAGAAGACATTGAATATAGTAAGAGTTTAGGGTATACGATTAAATTAATCGGTCTTGCAAAGCGAGATGGTGAAAAACTAGAGGTTACAGTTGAACCAACGTTACTGCCAAATACACATCCTCTTGCGGCAGTACAAAACGAATATAACGCTGTGTATGTGTATGGTGAAGCAGTTGGGGAAACGATGTTTTATGGCCCAGGTGCAGGAAGCTTACCAACAGCAACAGCTGTTGTTTCAGATTTAGTAGCTGTAATGCAAAATATTAGATTGGGTGTAAATGGAAATAGTGCGGTATCGCCGCAGTATAAAAAGGTATTAAAAGAGCCAGATGAAATTGTTGTGAAGAAATTTTTAAGACTTCATGTAAAAGACGAAATTGGTGTATTTGCAAAAATTACATCATTGTTCTCTGAGCGCGGTATTAGCTTTGAGAAAATTATTCAAATGCCGCTTGAAGAGAAAGGAAAAGCAGAAATTGTAATTGTAACGCATCGAGCTTCTCTTGCGGATTATGATTATATTCTACATACATTGCAAGGGTATGAAGAAATAGATTGTGTGAAGGCAAATTATCGAATTGAAGGGGATGCTAAGTAGTATCTCTTATTATAAAGTGAAACTTTAATTAGCGGGGTGTCCATCCCGCAAATAGCGTGATAAAACAGAAAGAACCTATTAAGCAGCTTGCTTAATGGGTTCTTTTTTGTTTAAAATTTGCGTGCCGATTTGAATGAATGCTTGAATAATCCAGCCAGTTGTAAAGGACAAGATGATTGTGCCGAAATAAATCGGGCCATCTAATAAGAAACTTAACGTTAAAAATAAAAAAGCTAATGAAATTTCTGTTTTTCTAAATGTCCATTTTTTCTTCTCGGCAACCGTTAAAACGAAAGCTTCTTGAGGTGCTGCACAAAGATTTGTCGAGACGTAAAGACCAATACCAGCTCCGACGAATAGATTTCCACAAATAAGTGTTATATATTTTGGAAGAGAGCGGATAGCGTCCATAATAGTTGTAATGGAACCAATCCAATCAACAAAAAGAGAAATAAGAATCATCGTTACAATTGTTCCGATAGTAATTTGTTTTTTATTCCAAAATAGTACGATAAGTGTAAAGGCAAAATTAATCATGAAAATCCAAAAACCAATACTTATCCCGAAATTTTGATATAGTGCAATAAAGAAGGAATCATAAGGGCTAAGTCCAAAGGAAGTAATTGTTGTCATCATATTAATGCCGATGGAGAGAATGAGTAAACCGCCAATGAAAAATATATATTCTAATTTGAATCGAAGCATAGTTGTATATCCTTTCTAAATGTATTTGCTAGGAAAGGATATATTGTGGAAAGCTTACCAGGTCAAGTGAGAATTTTTGCGAGAAGGGGAGAATGAGATGACGAATATAAGAAAGATTGCTGAACTTGCTGGGGTATCCGTTTCAACTGTTTCACGTGTACTGAATAATCATCCGTACGTAAATGAACAGAAACGAAAAGAAATTTTAGCAATTATAGAAGAATTAAATTATACGCAAAATGTAAATGCAATTCATTTAGTGAAAGGGAAAACGAATGTAATTGGAGTGCTATTACCACACGTAAATGATCAATATTATAGCGCTATTATTGAGGGGATATCAAAGGAAACCGCAAAGAAAAATTATAATATGATGCTTTGTCAGACGAACTATAGTGAGGAAAGAGAATTAGAAATTTTGAACATGTTAAAAATGAAGAAACTTGATGGAGTTATTATATGTTCTCGGGCGAATAGTAAGGAGAAGCTTGAAGAATATACGAAATTTGGTCCAATTGTAACATGTGAAGAAATAGATTCAAAATATATTTCAAGTGTACATATTGATTACTATAAAGTGTTTTCACAAGGGATGAAAAGCTTAATAGATGCTGGTCATACACGTATTGGTTATTGCATCGGAAGAAGTAATAGCATAAATAGCGAAAGACGAAAAAAAGCGTATGAGGATTCGCTTGGACAAATTAAGGTAACACCGTTACATAATTGGAAGTTTAAAGGTTGTTTTACAGTAGAAGATGGACGTAATGTAGTCAGGGAGTGGGTTCGTATGTCTGTAAAACCGACAGCATTTCTTGTATCTTGCAACCATATTGCAGCGGGGATGGTAACAGAAGCGAAAAAACAAGGAATCCGTATTCCAGAGGATATTACGATTATTGGATGTGATGATCAAGAAGTGGCAAATATATTAGGGATAACAACGATTTCGCATCCTAGTAAAAATGTTGGAGTGAAAGCGTTTAAATTATTATATGAAAAGGTTAATGAAGAGAAATTAGATGTGAAGCATATAGAGTTATTACCAGAGTTAGTAGATAGGGAAACGACATAATTGAGAAGGTATGAAAATCGCTTTTCAAAATTTCGTTTGGTATAATTATGGACAATCTATGAGGGCTAAAAGGGGTTTTGATATGAGATCAAAAGTAGTAAAAGTAATTCTACTCATTACAATTGCATCTTTCTGTTTATTTGCATATGGCTTTGTTTCAGGTGTAAATGATGTATTAAATCCGAAAGCTTCAAATTTAATTAAGAAAAACGATGTACTAGCAAAAGAGAAAAAGAAAACAGGAACGTTACAAATCGTTAGTTTAGGTGATTCATTAACACGCGGTGTTGGTGATAAAGAAGGAATTGGCTATATTGGACGAATGAAAGAAGATTTACAAAAAGATTATAAGCAAAAGGTTGCATTAACAAACTTAGCAGTTAGTGGTGCGAAAATGCCTGACTTATTAAAACAAATTGAGAGTAGTGGTGCTCAATACTCAATTAAGCAAGCAGATGTAATCGTCTTAACAATTGGAGGGAATGATTTATTTCCAGGTTGGGAATCACTTGGAAAGATAGATTTAGAGACGTATCGCCCTGATACGGAAACATTTCAAAGTGAAGCGAAGAAAATTATAGAAGAAATTCGTAAAGTAAATACAGATAGCCCTATTTTTTGGCTCGGTTTATACAATCCGTTTGAAGATGTAGAAGATTTAAAAGGGTCTTCAAACATTGTTGTGGACTGGAATGCATCTTTAGAGAAATTAGCGTTAACTGATAAAAATGTGTATATTACACCGACATTTGATTTATTCCAAAACCGCGGAAAAGATTTATTATACTCTGATCATTTTCATCCGAATGAAGTTGGTTACACATATATGGCAGAACGTTTAGTTCAAAATGTTGCAAGTAAATTAAAACTAGAACAAGGAGGGGTAAAATGACGACGATACTTTCCGTACGAGACTTGAAGAAAGTAATTGGGAAGAAGACACTTGTAGAGAATATTTCCTTTGATGTGAAGCAAGGAGAAGTGTTTGGATTTTTAGGACCCAATGGTGCCGGAAAAACGACTACCATCCGAATGCTAGTCGGACTAATTAAAGCGACAGAGGGTACGGTTTCTATCGGTGGCTATTCGATTAAGGAAAATTTCAGAGAAGCGATGCGCCAAATTGGAAGTATCGTTGAAAACCCAGAGCTGTATACATATTTAACAGGATGGGAAAATTTAAAGCAATTTGCTCGTATGCTAGGTGGCATATCCGATGAACGTATTATTGAAATTTCTAAAATGGTTCATTTGGATGAAAGAATTCATGACAAGGTAAAAACGTATTCACTTGGCATGAAGCAGCGCCTTGGCATTGCACAGGCGCTGCTTGGAAATCCTAAGCTACTTATATTAGATGAACCAACGAATGGTTTAGATCCAGCTGGAATTAGGGAACTGAGGGAATTCATACATAAGCTTGTGAAAGAAGAAAATATGAGTGTGTTTATTTCGAGTCATTTGCTAAGTGAAGTACAAATGATATGTGATCGTGTTGCTATTATTCATAAAGGAAAAATGATAACAGTTGCCAAGGTTGAAGAATTGATTAAAACAGCAAGTGATCGCGTAGAATGGATCGTTACGCCGATTGGAAAAGCAAAAGATATGCTAGAATCGGCTGAAGAGGTAAGAGAAGTGAGTGTAGAGGGTGAACGATTACTATGTCGCATGGATATTGCGTCTATAAGTAGCTGGAATAAACATTTTGTAGAAAATGGGATAGATGTACATAGTGTTAAGGAGCTTGTGTTTACGCTAGAAGATTTATTTATTGAACTCACAAGGGGTGAGCAGCATGCGTGAATTTGCGAATCTAGTTTTAAATGAATCAGAAAAGATTTATCGTAAGAAACGTATTTTTGTTGTCATGCTTATTTTAGCAATCTTAATCCCACTTTTTGTGTATGCGCAGTATCGTGAAATAGAAACGACACAAAAAAGGCTAGGTACAAAGGATTGGAAAGTATCATTGCAGCAGCAAATTGTTGATTCTCAAAACCGTTTGAATAACTCTAGATTGCCGGAAGAATGGCGTGATTGGCTAAAAGTAAGAGTGGAACAACAACAATATTATTTGGATCATAATATTAATCCGATGGCACCAGGAGCGCCGACTTTTGTAAGAGCATTTATCGAGCAAGGGATTACATTGTTTATTCCACTTCTCGTCATGATCGTTGCCATTGATATTGTTTCAGGAGAACGAAGTGATGGGACGATGAAGATGCTACTTACTCGGCCAATTCGGCGCTGGAAAATACTTCTTAGTAAGTATGTGACGATGTTATTTTTTATTTCGCTCATATTACTCCTTGTCGGTGTATTTGCTTACGCATTATCGGGGCTTGTATTTGGATACTCGGGATGGAATTTACCTGTTTTAACAGGGTTTGTTATTGATAAAGAGACGTTAAATACAAATTTTGTACATCTTATTCCACAGTGGCAATATATTTTAATGGCGTACGGACTAGCTTGGTTTGTTGCTATCGTTGTCGGAACGATATCCTTTATGGTTTCTGTTTTAATTCGTAATACACCAGCTGGAATGGGTGTTATGTTAGCTGCTTTAATCGCAGGTGGCATTTTAAGCTCATTCGCGACGTCTTGGGAAGGTGCGAAATATATTTTTAGTGTGAACTTATCGCTAACGGATTACTTATCAGGAAAGCTGCCTGCATTACAAGGACTATCAATGGGATTTTCTTTAATGAATTTAACAGTTTGGGCAGTTGTTTCTCTTATCATTTCATTTGTAGTATTTACAAAGCAGGATATGGTGAACTAATCGGACAGGAAGTGAAGACATGGAGAATGTTTTAAAGAATGATTGGAGGCCATTATTGGCATCGGAGTTTGAGAAAGAATATTATCGTACTTTAGCTGATTTCTTAAAAGAAGAGTACGGTACACATGTTGTTTATCCAAAAGTAGAAGATATATTTAATGCTTTGCAATATACGAGTTATGAAAATACGAAGGTTGTTATTTTAGGACAAGATCCCTATCACGGACCAAATCAAGCACATGGTTTAAGCTTTTCTGTACAACCAGGTATTAAAACGCCACCGTCGTTGTTAAATATGTATAAAGAACTGCGAGATGAATATGGTTATGACATTCCGAATAACGGCTATTTAGTAAAATGGGCAGAGCAAGGAGTTTTATTATTAAATACAGTATTAACGGTTCGTCAAGGCGAAGCAAATTCTCATAAAGGAAAAGGGTGGGAGCACTTCACAGATCGTGTGATTGAACTGTTGAATGAGCGTGAAAAGCCAGTTATTTTCATATTGTGGGGACGCCACGCACAGGCGAAGAAAAAGTTAATTACGAATACGAATCATCATATTATCGAATCCGTACATCCAAGTCCATTATCAGCAAGACGAGGTTTCTTTGGTAGTAAGCCATACTCTAAAGTAAATACGATTTTAGCTAATATGGGCGAAAGAGAAATTGATTGGGAAATTCCAAATTTATAAAGTGAAACTTTAATCAGTGGGGATTTTGTTTATCCCCCTACTGATTCTCAGCCCATAAATAGCGGGATAAATAGAAAAGGTAGTTAACAGTCGTTAACTACCTTTTTATTATTGTTGTTCATTTTTTAGTTTTGCATCTAGTACAAATGTACCGAATGGGATAACTGAGGAAACGAATGCCCCAAGTGCCCATAAAATTGATTTACGGTGTACGATTGTTACTTGGATTAACGCAAAGATGAATAGAATAAATAACACACCATGAGCCATGCCTGTAATTTTAACAGCTGTTGCGAATCCTGCGAAATATTTTAATGGCATTGCTACAAATAATAGTAATAGGAAAGAAATACCCTCGATTAAGCCGATCGCTCTTAATCGTCCAATTGGTGTAGATAACATGAAGTAGCCTCCTTTAACGTATGCTTGTATATAGTAAATTTGTATTCTTTTTCAAAATAAAATAGTCTATTTTGTTTCATTATATACAAAAAGAAAGTTTGCACTACGAGAATAGTGCAAAGTTCAAAATATAGTCACAAAAGAATGGTAATTTAAATGAAAACCTATTTGAAGTATTTGACTTCAAATAGGTTTTATGAATGAAAATATTAAACAAGTACTTCCGTTTTTAAAACGAATTTCTCTACAACTTTTGCAACGCCATCGTTCATATTTGTATCTGTTACGTAATTTGCAATTTCTTTAATATCATCAGGTGCATTGCCCATTGCAACACCAAGACCTGCAAATTCAATCATCGCCTGATCGTTATAACTATCGCCCATTGCGATAACCTCTTCGCGTTCAATACCTAGAGTTTGAATTAATTGATTTAAGCTTGTTCCTTTTGTAACACCATATTCAGTAAATTCTAAGAAGAATGGTTTCGAACGCATCACGCTTAATTGGCCATCTAGTTGTTTTTGTAGTTTTGATTCTACCGTTTGTAAATGTTCTGGGTTTTCTACCATTAATACTTTTACAACTGGTTGTTGTACAGCTTCTTTCAGGTTATTTACTTCTACGATTGGCATACCTGTAATTTGACCTTCAATTTCTGTATAAGAGTTGTTTTTTTCAGTGATAATATCGTCACCAATGTATGTGTGAATCCAAACATTTTCTTCTTTACTAATATCGTATAGACTGTGAACGATTTCAGGAGATAACGTACTACTGAATAATTCTTCATCTGTTTTACAGTTAATAATTTTTGCTCCGTTAAATGAAAGAATAAAACTGCCGTATTCTTCTAAATGTAATTCTTTTGCGACTGCACGCATTGCGAATGTTGGACGCCCAGAAGCAAGTACAACTTTTACACCTTGCTCTTGTGCAGTCATTAAAGCTTTTTTCGTACGAGGTGAAATGGTATGGTCATCGCGTAATAAAGTATCATCTAGATCTAAAACAATCATTTTATAAGTCATATCAAAAATTCCCTTCTTTATTTAAATAGAAATACATGTTCATGAAGATGTTAAGGAATAATAGTAAGACATCGAACCTCTTTGAAAAGAAGTAGATAAATTATCATAGGCGTATTGCCTATGATAATTTATCGTAACAACTCTACAGGTAGAGTGCAATAATGGAAGTTTTCCAATTTACGATAGTTGTTTTTCATTAGAGCGAGAAAATAGTATTTCCAGTAAGATCGCCATTACAGATCCAAGAACGAGACCATTACTTAAAAATGATGCTAGAAATGGTGGGAGCGTAGAAAATGCGCCTGCTGGGACGAACATAACGCCAACTCCAGTGAAGATGGAAAGACCAGCTACTTTAAATAATCGTTCTTTATTTTGGACCGTATCGTATTCGCGAAAAGCGAGACCAATCATACTTGCGAATACAGGATAAATGGCAGCATATCCGACTGCAACTGGGATTGCTGCAAAGAATGAAGTGATCTTTGGAAATATACTAATGAAAATAATAAAACTTGAACCTAACATAAATGGAAGTCGTTTATAAATATTAGTCGTTGCAATAAACCCTGCTGATCCAGAAATGGCGACGGGCCCAATAGCTGAAAATAGACCGCCTAGCACTTGGTTTATTCCTGTTATAATGCCTGCTTGTTTGAAGCGATTCTCAGTGGGATTTTCTTCGTACTTAGAAACCACCCTCTGTACAACGCGAATACTTGCTAACATATTTGTGAGAAGTAGTAACGTGACAAAAACGACCGTAATTGCCATATTCCATTCAATACGAGGCATTCCAAAAACAAATAGAGATGGCAGACGAATTATGTCTGTCACAGGTGTTATTGGATTAGATAATCCGAAGCATGCAAATAAAATCCAGCCGCAGACGATACTGAAAAGAACAGAATATTGTCCAATAATAGGTAGCTTCATAATGAAAAAGGATAGTAAAATAACAATGAGTGAAAGAATAAATACGTCAGCTTGTACTTCCGTATGTTGTCCATCAAGACCAAACATGCCTTTTAAGAAGGAGCCACTAAGCTGTGCGACAAGAAGAAATAAATATGTACCAATGACTGTCGGTGTAAAGTAGCGAACGAGTTTGTCGATAAGTCCAAAAACGCTAAGAATAATACAAATGATTCCACTTAATAGGAAGGCGTACTGAAGGACTTTAAGTGTTTCATTGCTTGATCCAAATAATACGACGCCTAAACTTGCATACAGGGAGAAAATTCCCCACCAAAGGCCAGCAGGTCCTTCTTGAATAGGAAGTTTATGACCAAATATAGCCTGGAGTAGGCCAGCAAACCCAAGAACAAATAATGTTCTTTGTACAAACGCGATAGCTTCAGCGCCATCGAGACCATAACTAGTTGCGACGCTAATGGGTACAATAAGGCTTCCAGCTAAAATAAATAGTGCCCATTGTAAGGCGGAAAGAAATGTCTTCATTATATCAACCTCTTTCATAGATTCCGTTTCTAGTATATACGTATTTTATTTCCGCTGGCAAAGATTGTAGATAGAGAAAAGAGTTGAAAGATGATATGAATGCACGTAAGCAATTATGGATAGCAGTTATATGTATGACTTTTGTCGTAATGCTAGGAACATTAGGATTTATGACAATTGAAGAGATTAGTTTGTTTCAGGCATTTTGGATGACGATGATTACTGTATTGACGGTTGGATACGGAGATGCGGTACCTATAACGCAGGCGGGGAAAGTATTTGCACTGCTCATTATTCCTGTTGGAGTCGGTATTGTTACGTATGCAATCGGTGTAGTGGCAGCTATGATTATTGAAGGGAACCTATTTCATGCAGTACGGGGGAAGAAGATGGATAAACAAATAGCACAGTTGCAAAATCATATTATAGTATGTGGTTGCGGTAGAGTGGGGCTCCAAGTTGTACATGAATTACAGGAGAAGAAAATTCCGTTTGTCGTGGTGGATAAGGATGAAAGTATATTGGAGCAGGAAAAACTTTTGTATGTACACGGGGATGCAACGGAAGATCAAGTGTTACATCATGCTGGAATTTCAAAAGCGGCGGGTTTAGTTGCAATTGTTGCGAATGATGCTGAAAATGTATTTATTACATTAACAGCGAGAGGATTAAACGACACAATTAAAATTGTGGCGAGAGCTGAAAAGCCAGAAACCGAAGAAAAATTAAGGCGTGCTGGTGCAAATAAAGTTATTAATCCATCTAGTATGGCAGGGATTCATATTGCAAAAGGTATTGCGAATCCGCTAACAGTTCATTATATTGATACAGTACTGTATGGAGTAGATCAGTCATTTGTAATTGAAGAAATTTCAGTCGGAAAAGATTCTATCTTAACTAGTAAATCATTACTAGAGAGTGATGTGAGGAATCAATTTGATGTGACAATTTTAGCGATTTTAAGAAATGGGGATATTATCCATAATCCAACGGGGCAGGAAAAACTGCAAGAACATGATATGATAATAGTATTTGGTTCAGTCGAGAAGCTGGGGCAATTTGAGAAAGAACTACAAAGTAAGAGGTGACAAGGAATGCAAATATCGAGCGATAAGATTTTAAATAAAATGGCAAATGAAATTGCAAAGGCAAAAAGTAGTGAAGGTCAAAAATCAAAAGAGCATTTATTAGTTGTGCGAGCATTATGTGATTTATTATTAGATGAACAAGTGGAATCCCATACGTATAGAGAGCCGCAAGTTCAATCACAAATAATTGGATCGCAGCCTATGACAACAGTCCAACCGATTATGCCAGTTTCTGGAGAACCAGTATATATAAAAGAAGATGATGCAAACGGTAATTCTTTATTAGATTTTTAGGAGATAAATCGTTTGGCTTATATGTAAAAATTGCTTATGATAAAAGTAAAAAAGGGGAATTAGAATGAAAATTTTCTTTTTACTAGGTTGTATTGCAGCGGGGCTATCTGTTGCGTTAGGAGCCTTTGGAGCACATGGTTTAGAAAATAAAATTTCTGCAAAAATGTTAGAAGTTTGGAAAACAGGTGTTACATATCAAATGTTTCATGCAGGTGGACTATTCGTAGTTGCTTTATTGATGGATAAGATTCAATCATCACTTTTAACTACTGCTGGTTGGCTAATGGTAGCTGGGATTATTATGTTCTCAGGTAGCCTTTACGCGTTAAGTACAACAGGAATTAAGTTCTTTGGTCCAATTACACCTCTTGGTGGTGTAGCATTTATCGTGGCATGGATCCTAGTCGGAACTGCGGTTGCAAAAGGATTATAAAAAACAAAAGCTGGCATTTGCCAGCTTTTTTTTATGGTCTTGGAGCATAAGTTGCTTGTTGACTAGGTAAATACATAATTTCTTCTGGGAATTCTACGTAATCTAAGTAAATCATTAGTAGTAAATAACGTTTCCCTGATTGGGGCTCACTAATTACAATATGATCACGGCCAGCTGCCTCAATAATACCTGTATAAGATTGTGTACCGAGTGAGCTACCACGCTCATAAGTCATTACAACCGTAGCTTGCTTGCCCTTGTTCAAGCGAAGAATATTTTCAATATACGACTGTTCTAATGGTAACATGCCTTGAGAAACGGCATATTGAGCTTGCGCAGCTTGTTGTTGCATCGCTTGTTGTTGTTGCTGCTGTTGCCCAGGGGTCATTTGTTGCGGTTGTACGTAAGTTCCAGATGGTTGATAGAAACCTGTTCCGTAATACGGATTTTGTTGCTGTGCCATTCAAAAATCCCTCCTTGTTTTCATTCCTTAATATATGCTAGGGCAATCCCCAGCATTTGGCTGGAAGAAGCAGTGCTTTTTAAAGCGGCCAGAGTTTTGTTGGTTATACCAAGTTGGCGGACAAGGACCTTCAGGTCTAAAGAACCATAAGGCAAAGTTAGCGGGCCAAAAACGTTGTCCTTGAATAGTTCGCCTTGCTAAGGCGATATCTTGTTCCCGGGCTCTTTGATAAAAATACCCTTTTTGTGTTGCCTCAAAACCACCAGGATTTTGATAAACCATTTGACGTAAATTACGAATGCTTTTAAAATCTAAACAATTTCCGCGGACACGATTTACTCCAACGTTTCCGACCATTAACATTCCTTGTTGCCCTTCTCCTTCGGCTTCAGCACGCATCAGTCTAGCTAACAACTTTACATCTTCTTCGTTATAAGCAATAACGCCCATTATGTGTCACCTCTCTTTTTGTAATACCTTTTGGAAAGAGGTTTATTTCTAGATGAAGTGTGTAACGATTACTAGTTCATACGTATGAGAAAAAGGACTCAGATATGACAACCAAACGAAGTTTTACATGTAGAGGGAAAATAAAAAAAGCTAGCCCGCGCTAGCTTTTTTATTAAAACACTTTAGACCATAATCCTGAGAAGAAATCACCAACTGAACGCATCGTTAACACGAACCAATTTGCTTTATCAACTTCCTCTGTCGCTTTTGCAGTAACCTTCATACTTTTACTGCCGTCTAAGAAACCGTATTTATTATCAGTTGATTCTAAAACAATTGAACCGACCTTAGCATCTTTTTTAATCGGGGCAACTAAATGTCCATCTTCAGCAATGGATTTATCTACTTCGGTCCCAATTTTATAAGGTGCTTTGCTACCTTTTTTCGCAATTACTGTTATTTCTTTTTCAGGTGCAACCGTTACTTGATCTTCTTTCCCTTTTACTACAGAGATTGTGTTATTTTTATCAACCTTGAGCTTTTGTTTTTCGAAGTTATTAAATCCATATTCGATTAATTCACGAGATTCTGTGAAGCGCTCGTCCATTGACTTTGTTTTAATAATAACCGAGATAAGACGTAAATCACCGCGTTTCGCAGTAATAGTAAATCCATATCCAGCTGTATCAGAACTTCCTGTTTTTAAACCATCAGTACCTTCATAAGCGAAGGCAGCTCCTGGTAACATCCAGTTCCAGTTTTCCATACGAATTGGTTTTGGATGATTGTCTGGGAAGTTTCTAAATCTTTGTTTTGTATCCTCTAGCATTTCTGGATACTTTGTAATCATTGCTTTTGAAAGTATACCCATATCGCGAGCTGACATAGAGTTTTCTGCATTTGGATCAGTACCCTCAGGATGTTTCCCTTTTAAGTCAGCGTTATTTAAACCAGTAGCGTTTACAAATTTATATTTCTTTAACCCTAGTTTTTTTGCATGCTCATTTGCTAGATTTAAGAAGTTCTTCTCACTTCCTGCAAGTAGCTCTGCTAAAGCAATACTAGACCCATTTGCAGAGAAGATAACAATAGAATGATATAATTCTTTTACAGTATATTGACGTCCTTTCTCAAATGGTACGTTAGAAAATTCATTATTACGTGAGACTTCATAAGCGTAATCGGAAATATTTACTTTCGTGTCCCAAGTAATTTTCCCTTCTTTAATTGCTTCTAAAACAGCGTAAACAACAATTAATTTTGACATACTAGCAATAGCTAGCAGCTCATCTGGGTTTTGTTCATGCAGTATTTTCCCTGTATCTGCATCAAATAGGAGTGCAGCAGCAGCTTCTATTTGTATTTTTTCTTCCGCATGGGATGTTGTTACTCCTAAGGAAGAAATTGACAATAGAAGTGCTAGTAAAATAGACAAGATTTTCTTCATATAAATTATCACCTTCGCATCGTTATTAGCATATAGCCCGTACCATTTTAGCATGAATTTGGATATAGAAAAGTTACAATTTTGTAAGGGATTTGTCGATTTTTGTTCAAATTTGCGGGAAAAAGAAGTTTTTTGAGGAGAAATATAGAGGGGAATAAAAAAAGGAACGAATTTCGTCCCTTTTTCAATATTATATGTGTAAAAATTTCTCTACTTTTTCGTCTGGTAAGATGTTTCCAACGAAGAATGTTCCGAATTCACCATAACGAGCACTTACTTCATCAAATCGCATTTCATATATAAGTTTCTTGAATTGAAGAACATCGTCAGCGAATAATGTTACGCCCCACTCGAAATCATCGAATCCAACAGATCCTGAAATAACTTGGCGTACTTTCCCTGCGTATTGGCGACCGATCTTGCTGTGACTGTACATCATTTTTTTACGCTCTTCCATAGGAAGCATGTACCAGTTGTCATCACCTTGGCGACGCTTATCCATTGGATAGAAGCAAATATGATTTGCTTTCGGTAATTCAGGATATAAGCGAGCTAAAATTTGTGGATTTTGATATGGATCCTCATCAGCTGGAAGGTAGTTGCTTAGTTCAACAACAGATACGTAAGAATATGCAGGAACCATATATTCAGCTAATGTTGTTTTATTCAATTCTGTCTCAATTTCATTTAACTCTTCCATTGTTGGACGTAAAATCATAAGCATAATATCAGCTTTTTGGCCAACAACTGTATACATTGCATGACTGCCTTTTTTTGCAGTAGCTACTTCGTTCCATTTTTCAACGACATTTAAAAATTCAGACACTGCTTGTCCACGTTCGTCGCTAGATAATGTTTTCCATGCAGCCCAATCAATAGAACGTAAATCATGTAAACAATACCAGCCATCTAACGTTGTTGTTGCTTCACTCATTCTATTCACCTCAGTTAATGATAGTTTTACACGTTAACTATAGCATATATAGTTTTAAAATCATCTATATAAAACTTCAGCGCATAAAATTGTCACATTTAAAGGAAAGAGGAGCCCTTAAATGAGCTGAATTCCATGGCTGAATTTTATGAAAAAATAATCATTTTTATTTTATCTATTTTTTAGGAGCTATAAGTTTAAAATATAGAGGAAAAGCAGTATTCTTAAAGATAGAGTTTTTTAACATTTGTAGGAGGGTTTATTCGTGAGCAATTTATTTACAACAGTAAAAGAAAAAGTTCAAGGAAAAGGCATTTCTATCGTACTTCCTGAAGGAACTGATGAAAGAATTTTAGGCGCTGCAGAGCGTTTAGCAAAAGAAGAGTTAGTAAAACCAATCTTAGTTGGTAATAAAGAAGAAATTAGCGCAAAAGCTGCTAGCATGAATTTAACATTAGCAGGCGTTGATATTTACGACCCAGCTACATACGAAGAAATGGATGCAATGGTAGCATCTTTCGTTGAACGCCGTAAAGGTAAAGCAACAGAAGAAGACGCTCGCAAAATCCTTAAAGACGAAAACTACTTCGGTACAATGCTTGTATACATGGGCAAAGCACACGGTTTAGTAAGTGGTGCAGCTCACTCTACAGCTGATACAGTTCGTCCAGCACTTCAAATTATTAAAACAAAACCAGGCGTTACAAAAACTTCTGGCGTATTCATCATGGTACGTGAAGAAGAGAAATATGTATTCGCTGATTGCGCAATTAACATTGCACCAAACAGCCAAGATTTAGCTGAAATCGGTATCGAAAGTGCGAAAACTGCTGAGTTATTCGGTATTGACCCACGCGTTGCTATGTTAAGCTTCTCTACAAAAGGTTCTGCGAAATCTCCAGAAACAGAAAAAGTTGTAGAAGCAACTCGCATTGCAAAAGAAATGGCTCCTGAGCTAACTTTAGATGGAGAATTCCAATTCGATGCTGCATTCGTACCATCTGTAGCTGAGAAAAAGGCTCCAGGTTCTACAATTAAAGGTGATGCTAACGTATTCGTATTCCCAAGCTTAGAAGCTGGTAATATCGGTTACAAAATCGCTCAACGCTTAGGTAACTTCGAAGCAGTAGGACCAATCTTACAAGGCTTAAACATGCCTGTAAATGACCTATCTCGTGGATGTAACGAAGAAGAAGTGTACAAGTTAGCTTTAATCACAGCAGCTCAAGCACTTTAATTTTATAAAGAATTGAAATAAAAACCGTCGCTATAAGAGCGACGGTTTTTATTTTTCTAAGCCAAGTGCCTTGTTATTACGATCAATAATACGTTGTAAATTCGTCTCATATAAAGGAATCTCATCTATTGTTAATTGAGATGGTGTTAACTTTGGAGCGAATTGTTGCAGTGTTTTTAAAAGACGCATCATTAAGTCTTGTACTGTAATGGTTTCGCCAAGTAATTCAGAGAGTGAGGCCATCGTACTCGGCACAATTTCAGGGTACGTAAAGCGTGTTTCCTCTCCTTGAATTGCTACGTTGTAGAAATCACGAACGAGTGCGGCACGCTCAGAGCCACTTCCTGTAGCGCAGAGATAAATTTGGACAGCGACACCGCCGCGAATACGGCGCTGTGAAATACCAGCGAATTTTTGATCGCGAATACTTAAATCGTAGCTACCAGGACAGTAAGAACCAACAATTTCTTTTGCCTCAATAGTAACATCGTAATCTTTTAACATTTCCTTAATTAAATGCCACATCGTATCGTATCCAAGATCAATATCGATACCTTTCTCTGTTTCTTGGAATAAAAGTGATACGTTTAACACACCTTCATCAAGCACAACTGCAAGTCCGCCAGAATTACGAACGATAACATTGAAGTTGTTTTCCTTTAAAAAGGAAATACCTTCTCCTAAATGTGGTAGACGTGAATCTTGAATGCCAAGAACGATGGTATTGTGATGAACCCAAGAACGCATCGTTGCAGCTGACTTGCCATTTCCAATACTTGTACATAATGTGTCATCCATCGCGAACGACTGAAGTGCATGGAATGTTGGTCCCAAACTAGACTGATCTACAATACGCCACTCTGGCTGAGATAAAATGGAACGGGAATTGCTCATATAACTAACCCCTTATTTATAAAATGACAATCTCTATTATAGCAAAAAATGAAGAATGGAGTTTTCTCGCATATAAAGGGGAAGTTTAGAGGGGAAAGAATAAAAAGGATGCATTACATGCATCCTTTTTATTCTGCAATTTTTTCTAAATTACCGTTTCGATCCATTCGGAAAGATGTTTGTGAGCGTTCCTCATCATCCATTACGGCCAATTTACGAGCTCGGTTCATAATATTCATAAGTGTTTCGTAATCTTCTTGTACAGTATGAGATTGCTTTTCTAATTTTTCTAGTTTCTTTTCCAGCTCTTCATTTCGAAGCATTTGGCTTTTAATTTCTTGTTTCAATCTCGTATTCTCGTTTTCAAGAGCTGTTACTTTTATATTTGAAGATCCGACTGTTTGTAAAAAGTAAATAACATCTTGCATTGTTATAGAAGTTTTTGAAACAGGAACAGTAGGTTTTTGATATGAGCTAGCTTCTTTATATTGTACAGTTGTTTCTTCTTGTACTAGTTCTTCATAATCCACCATTGCTTCTGAAGCAGGTGGTGTATAGAGTAAACGTTTTTTCGCTTGTTCACCACTTGCAGCACGCATTTTATCTTTACGATGTTTTTTTGCTAGTTGAAGAGCTTGTTCATAGCTATAGCGAACAACAGCATTCCAACGGAAACCACAGGCAGCCGATGTACGATTTAATTGATCTCCTACTTCTTCAAATGCATTTAATTGAGTACTTCCTTCTCGAACGTGACGAAGTACAGTTTCAGCAAGTAATAAATCATCCTCATCCGTCCAAGCATCTTGTCTTACTTTCATAGATTCAACTCCCTTTCTTTTTATGAACTTCCTATTTTTATAATGGGCAAAAAAATGAGCTTTTATACAAAGCTTTTAAAAATATGGTAGATTTCGATGGAAGGGAAAAATTTTCCTATGAATGATGAGAGGTTCTGTAGGAGAGTATATAAATTATATATAGAGTAGGCTATGTAGGGAGACTTGCAACGAGCTTCAAAGAACGGTAAAATACCATTTAGTGTTTATTTTTAAATGTACTTGAGAAAAGTTTGAAATAGAGGAAGTGTTATATATGGGAAACGAATTTCGTGTGTGCGATGATTGCCAGGCAACGAACGTTAAAACGTTGATTCCGAAGTTAAAAAAAGTAGATTCATGTGCAACGATTGAAGTTGGATGTCAGTCTTACTGTGGCCCTGGTCGTAAAAAATCATTCGCATTTGTAAATAACCGTCCAGTTGCGGCTCCAACAGAAGATGAATTAATTACAAAGATTGAAGTAAAGTTAAGTAAGTAAGAAAAAGAAGAGTGAGCAGATTCCTCTTCTTTTTTTATGCCCATAAGAGGAAAAAATTATTCTATGAAAGTGCACTTGGTCGGAACTGACATGCAATGATGGATGAACATTACCTATTCATTAAAATTTCGATTTATATGAATTTGTATTTCGAAATAATGGTTGACAGTCTTTGGAAGCGATAGGTAGAATAGAAGGTGTCTGATTCTGAGAATCATTATCAAGAGAAAGTTGATTTACTTAATTTTTTTATTGTTATTTGAGAATAAATTTCATTTCATTAAATATATGTTGTTGGTTAGGATGGTTGAGGGATGGAAGCGAGCGCAAGGAGTATAGAACAGCAAGAAGAGAGTGTCAAAGAGATTAAGAGCAGACCGCTCATTGCTTCTATTATTTTAATAGCGGGCACAGTTTTATTAGCTTTAAGTATGGCAGTTTCTATTTCGTTTGGCGCTGCTGATATTAGCTTAAAGACTGTATGGCAAGCTGTATTTCAGTTTGACGGTTCTATTACGCATCATAACGTAATTCAAGAACTTCGCATGCCTAGAGCAATAGGGGGCGTAGTTGCAGGTGCTTTTTTAGCGGTATCAGGAGCAATTATGCAAGGTATGACGAGAAACCCACTGGCATCACCATCTTTAATGGGGATTACAGATGGCGCTGTATTCGGAATTGCAATTATGTATGCATTCTTCCCTAATTCACCTTATTTAATGTTCGTTATCGCATCTTTTATTGGAGCTGCTTTTGGTGCGAGCATTGTATATGGAATTGGGTCTTCTTCACCAGGTGGATTAACACCTGTGAAGTTAGCTTTAGCAGGTGCAGCAATTAGTGCTTTATTAGGGGCCATTTCATCTGGAATTGCGCTGTATTTCAATCTTGCCCAAGAGGTAAGTATGTGGAATGCAGGCGGAGTTGCTGGAGTGAAATGGGAAAGCATCAATATGCTAGTGCCGATCGGTCTAGTTTGTCTTTTTATCGCGATTATGATGTCGAGGTATATTACGATTTTAAGCTTTGGTGAAGAAATTGCGATTGGACTTGGTCAAAATACGACATTAATTAAATTCATTGGAACAGTACTTGTTCTTGTGTTAACAGGTTCTGCGGTTTCTATCGCGGGATCAGTTGGATTTGTTGGTCTTGTAATCCCACATATGACTCGTTTCCTTGTAGGCTCAGACTATAGGTGGGTTATTCCATGTTCTGCAGTCTTAGGTGGATTATTAATCGAGTGTGCAGATATGCTGTCTCGCGTTATTAACCCGCCATTTGAAACGCCAATTGGAGCAATTACAGCGCTAATTGGGGTTCCATTCTTCCTCTACTTAGCACGTAACGAAGGGAGAGGAAAAATGTGAGGACGAGCGTTTTAACAAAAAAGAACATTTCTGTTTTAACAATTTTAGTAGGATTAATCGTTACTGTATTTTTAGTGAGTTTAAATACAGGAACATTTAAAATACCACCAATGGACGTATTAAAGTCATTGGTTGGGCTCGGGGCTGAAGATCAGTCTGTTATTTTATTTGAATTCCGTATGCCACGTATG
This sequence comes from Bacillus sp. SH5-2, assembly GCF_008368905.1. Lineage (NCBI taxonomy): Bacteria > Bacillati > Bacillota > Bacilli > Caryophanales > Bacillaceae > Bacillus > Bacillus sp. SH5-2. Next base: position 20,894 of record NZ_QOSD01000021.1, on the reverse strand, counting down.
GTTATTGCTATATTAGTTGGTTCGGCATTAGCTATGTCAGGAGCAATTTTACAAGGGTTATCACGAAATCCACTTGCTGATCCGGGTATTATAGGTATTAACGCAGGTGCAGGATTAACAGTTGTTGTATTCGTCTACTTTTTCTTCGGAAAAGTTGGAACTGGTACACTTTTATCTGTATTTATCCTTCCATTTTTCGCGCTAGTTGGTGCGATATTAGCGGCGGTTATTATTTATTTATTAGCATGGAAAGACGGCGTTTCATCAACTCGATTAATACTTGTAGGTATCGCTGTTGCAGCTGGATTTGGTGCTGTTAGTTTAATTTTTTCTATGAAGATGACATCGAACGATTTCCGTTTTGCTACGATTTGGTTAGCAGGAAGTCTATGGGGTACCGATTGGAAATTCGTATTAAGTGTACTTCCGTGGATGGTTATTTTCTTACCACTAGCTATTAGTAAAGCACACATATTAAATGTAATGAACCTAGGCGACTCTACAGCAGTTGGTCTTGGTGTAAACGTAGAAAAGGAAAGACGTAAATTATTATTTATTGCAGTTTGTTTAGCTGGTGCATCTGTCGCTGTTGCCGGAGGAATTGGTTTTATCGGTTTAATGGCTCCACATTTAGCGAGGCGCCTCGTTGGTGGTAAACATCAAATTATGCTGCCTACAGCTGCACTAATAGGAACGTTTTTACTTTTATTTGCAGACGTAATTTCAAGAAGTGTGTTAACAACTTCAGAAATACCGGTCGGTCTTGTTATTTCTGTAATTGGTGCACCATATTTCATATACTTACTTATGAGGACAAAATAAAGGGAGGCTTTTTGTATGGCAACTTTAGCAGTTGATGCGGTATCTGTTGGCTATAATGAAGGGTTAATTATTGATGGATTAACAGTTGAAATTCCGGAAGGGAAAATTACAACAATTATTGGACCAAATGGTTGTGGGAAGTCCACATTATTAAAAACGGCTTCTCGTATTTTGAAGGCAAAAAAAGGTACCGTTTACCTTGACGGAAAAGCAATTGAGAAACAGCCAACGAAAGAAATTGCAAAGAAAATGGCGATTTTACCACAGACTGCAGAAGTGCCAACTGGCCTTACTGTGTTTGAACTCGTTTCATATGGACGCTTTCCGCATCAAAAAGGATTTGGAACGTTGAAAGAAGAGGATTATCGTTACATTCATTGGGCACTTGAAGTGACGGGAATGACAGAATTCGCAAATCGTCCAGCAGAAGCTTTATCAGGTGGTCAACGTCAACGTGTATGGATTGCAATGGCTCTTGCACAAGGAACGGAATTACTCGTTTTAGATGAACCGACAACGTATTTAGATATGGCTCATCAATTAGAAGTATTAAACTTATTGAAAAAGCTAAATGAAGAAGAAGGCAGAACGATTGTTATGGTTATCCATGACTTAAATCATGCTTCTCGTTTCTCAGATCATATGATTGCACTAAAAGCAGGTAAGTTAATGAAACAAGGAACGCCAGATGAAGTGATGACAAGTGAAACACTTCGTAGTGTATTTGAGATTGAAGCTCAAATCGTTCCGTGTCCAGTAAACTGTAAACCGATTTGTTTAACATATGATTTAGCGATGATTAATAATCAATTACGTAAAAAAGCATAAGTAGAACCCCCCTCGTAAAGAGGGGGACTTCTAATGGACGTTGAGCTTCTTATTAGTAAATAGGAAGTTGAACACCCGTTAGAACGGGGCATAAACAACAATTAATAAATATATATTAATTAATTGTTAATCTTGTTTCTTATAGTTCACTGTAACTTATAAGAGAAATACAGCTAGAAGGAGTGGGAACATGAAGAATTTTAAAATGGCGTTATTAGCAATGGTACTAGTCGTTACTTCTGTACTATTTGCAGCTTGTTCTAACAAAGAAGAGAAGAAAGCAGATGCGAAGGATGCGAAGACTGAAGAGCGCACTGTACAACATGCAAAAGGGGAAATTAAAATCCCTGCAAATCCAAAGAAAATTGCTGATCTTAGTGGTTCAACAGAAGAATTATTAATTTTTGGTATGAAACCAATTATTACTGCTAATACATCTCAAGAAAAAATTGATGCACATATTGCAAATAAATTAAAAGACGTTAAACCAGTTGGCTCTGCTTGGGGCGATAAAATTAACATCGAAGCAGTAGCTGCTGCAAAACCAGATTTAATTCTTGTAAACAATCGTCAAGAAAAAATTTATGATCAATTATCTAAAATTGCACCAACAGTTATGTTAAAAACTCCATTAGACCAATGGCGTCCAAAATTTGAAGAAGTAGGCCAAATCTTTGGTAAAGAGAAAGAAACAAAAGAATGGTTCAAACAGTATGATGAAAAAGCAAGCAAATTACATGACAAAATCATCGCTAAAACTGGCGATGCAACATTCATGAAGATGGCTGCATATCCAAATGCTTTCCGTGTATACGGTGACTACGGTTACGGTAGTGTAATCTTTAATGATTTAAAATTACCAGCAGTTAAAGGTACACCAACTGATAAACCGCTAGTACAAGTACAAAAAGAAGCTTTAATCGATTACAATCCGGATTACTTATTTGTATTTACAACTGGTGACGGTTCTCAACGCTTAAAAGAATTCCAAGAAGAATCAATTTGGAAAAACATGAACGCTGTTAAAAACAACCACGTATTTACAATTAAAAATGAAGACTTAAACAAAGGTTACTTCCCACTAGGTAAAGAAATGATCTTAGACGAAGTTGCTGAGTTCGTTTTAGGAAAATAATGTATAAGAAAAAATCACTTTTACTTCGGTAAAGGTGATTTTTTCTTTTTATAAAGGGAATTAATATAGTCTTTCATTTCTTTCTGTTTCCTATTTCGTTTATAATATATAGTAAGAATGCAGTAAGGAAAGGGGGATGTCGAAAAGTGGTATATTTAAACGACAAACTCAGCGAAACAAAAGTGTTTAAAGACCCAGTACATAAATATGTGCACGTGCGTGATCGTGTTATTTGGGATTTAATCGGAACGAAAGAATTTCAACGTTTGCGCCGTATTAAGCAGCTTGGAACGACATTTTTTACATTTCACGGTGCAGAGCATAGTCGCTTTACTCATTCGTTAGGTGTATATGAAATTATTCGTCGTATGATTGATGATGTATTTGATGGCAGACCGAACTGGAATGCTGAAGATAGATTGTTATGTTTATGTGCGGCATTACTTCATGATGTCGGCCACGGCCCATTTTCTCACTCGTTTGAAAAAGTGTTTTCGCTAGATCATGAGAAATTCACACAAAAGATTATCGTTGGAGATACGGAAATTAATCGTGTGTTAAGTCGTGTGGATAAGGATTTTCCGCAAAAGGTAGCCGATGTAATTGCGAAAACATCCACTAATAAATTAGCGATTAGTATGATTTCAAGTCAAATTGATGCAGACCGTATGGATTATTTATTAAGAGATGCTTATTTCACAGGCGTAAAGTACGGAAACTTTGATATGGAACGTATACTGCGTGTCATGCGTCCGTACGGGAATCAAGTAGTCATTAAAAATAGTGGCATGCATGCTGTTGAGCATTATATTATGAGCCGTTATCAAATGTATTGGCAAGTATATTTCCATCCGGTAACGCGCAGTGCCGAAGTTATTTTAACGAAGATTTTACACCGTGCGAAATCATTGCATGAGAAGTATTATACATTTAAAAATCATCCTGTTCATTTCTATTCTTTATTTGAAGAAGAAGTAACGGTAGAGGATTATTTAAAGCTAGACGAGAACGTTATGTATTATTACTTCCAAGTATGGCAAGACGAAGAGGATCCAATTTTAAGTGACTTGTGCCGCCGTTTTATGAACCGAGATCTATTTAAATACGTAGAGTTTACAGATAAGCATGGTTTAGATAATTGGATGGAATTAAGTAGCTTATTTAAAAAGATTGGACTCGATCCAGAGTATTATTTAGTAGTTGATTCAACATCAGACTTACCATATGACTTTTATCGTGCTGGAGAAGAAGAAGAGCGTTTACCAATCTTACTTCTTATGCCGAATGGAGATCTTAGAGAGCTTTCACGTGAATCGGATATTGTTGAGGCGATTACTGGTAAGAAGAGAACGGATCAAAAATTATTCTATCCGCATGATTTAATCTATGAAGATGGAAGAAAAGGAAAATATAAAGAGAGAATTATTGAGTTGTTAGAAGGAAAGAAATAAGAAGCAGCTAATGGCTGCTTCTTATGAAAGAGCTTGAAATTATTTGTCGCTTAAGCGTTTTCCGCCAACGGCATAATGGTTTTTAGACATTTCTTCGATGAAAACAACGATGTTTTCTTCAGGAGCACCAGTTGTTTCGCTTACTGCTGCTGTTACTTTCTCAGCAAGAGCTTTCTTTTGTTCCTCTGTGCGTCCTTCTAGCATTTTCACTGTTACGTATGGCATGTACAATCGCTCCTTTTATGTAAGTTACACTCTTATTATAGCGGATTATGGGGAAGAACAATCGAAAAAACAAATAATTTCTTTTTTGGACATATTGAAGAGGGGTTGGAGTATGGATCAGTTATTTAGATATCCATTGCAGGAAATTCCGTTAGTAGCAATGGCGATTATTATTGCGTTATCTGTGCATGAATTCGCACATGCGTATGTTGCATATAAATTTGGAGACGATACAGCAAAGAGACAAGGTCGTTTAACATTATCGCCGATGGCTCACTTAGACCCTATCGGGATGATTGCTGTATTGATTCTTGGATTCGGTTGGGCAAGACCAGTACCAGTTAACCCGTATAACTTTAAAAGACCTCGCCTTGCGGGAATATTAGTTTCGATTGCAGGGCCAATTAGTAATTTAATTTTAAGTGCGATTGGTTTAATTATTTGGTATAGCTTAATAACATTTGGTGTGCTAGATGCAATTCCACCCGCAGTAGGAAAGACGTTAAGTCAATTCTTCCAGATTTTCATCGGGCTTAATATTGTTTTACTTGTATTTAACTTATTACCGATTCCACCACTTGATGGGTATCGTGTTGTGGAAGATTTAGCACCAGCAAATATTCGTGCGAAAATGACACAGTATGAAAAATATGGAGCAATTGCGTTATTAATTCTTGTTATTACACCGCTTAGCAATTACACAATTCAGCCTATTTTCAACGTTGTTATTCCGTATGTATTTGTATTTTTAGACAGTATCATTGCGCCTATTTTTGGGCTTTTATAATCATTAAGCGAGGAGGAAGTTACATATGACTGAGAAAAAGAAAAAAATCGGTTTTAATATCGTAAAGAATGATTCAACAGATGGACATGGTGGATTTGGCGTTGGAGCATTAAGCCTAGAAAACATTTCACCTGTATTTGTCGATGTACTAGAGAAAACAGCATTCGTTGATATCGGTGCAATGCATGCACGTAGTACAGTAGAAAAAGGGATTAAGTTTTTAACAAATAAAGATGAAGTTCCAAACGGCAAACCATTTTGGCTTGTTTGGGTAACGATTGAAAGAACGGCAACAGGTGCTTATTATGCAGGTGTAACAGCTTGTGAAATGACAGTTGACCGTGAAATTCGCCGCGGATATAAATCACTTCCAGAGCATGTAAACAAAATGGATAAATCAATGAAGCGTCACATTATGGTTGACCATATGGATGAATCATCTAAAAAAGTACTTGGTACGTTCTTGAAAGAACATAATGAAGCGATTTGGAACGAGTCTAGTGAAGAATTGCGCCGTGCATTATTAAGTGAATAAAAAAAGGATGTCCCACTAGTCGATTGTTGACTAGGTGACATCCTTTTTATTTTGGTTTGTTATATGAAAATATATCAACGATTTTTCGAATATATCTATCATAACTTAAAATATATCAACGATTTTTTTGATATATCGACGATTCGACAAGGAATATCGATTTACCGACAAAGAATGACAATAGGAGGCTATTTCACATTTCATTTGAATAGCCTCCTATTGTTTCACCAAGGAAGGTATTTTTTCCACCAGCTTGCTTTTGTCTTTTCTTCACTGTTTTTTTCAAATTCCTCTTTATCATCAACATGATCCATACAATATTCGGTCGGCTCAGTGCCTTTAGCGAAATACATTTTAACTGAAATTGGGCAGTTTTTTGTAGCGATTTTTCCGTTTTCTGGATTGATATTAACTGCTACCACATCGCTGGGTTGTTTAAAACCTTTTTTAGGTTGACCATCTAAGCCTTTTTCCATCGTATCGGTCCATATTTTTTTCGCATACCCTTGTTCTGCTACATTTGAAATCGATTTAGGTTGATCGTATCCAACCCATACACCAGTGACGATTTGTGGAGTGAATCCAATCATCCAACTATCCGTTTCCGTAGAACCAGACTTACCGGCATATGTTCTGGATAGCTTTGATAACATCGATTGACCGGTCACAGCGGCATAACTACTTAGGTTTTTATTAAACATACCCGTCATCATTTCTTCCATCACAAAAGCTTTGCTTTTATCGAGAACTTGTTTGCTCTCCAAATGAGCATCGTATAGCATGTTTCCTTCATGATCCATAATGCGACGAATAAAGGTAGGTTTTACTTCTTTTCCACCATTGGCAAACATGCTATAAGCGTTAACCATCTCAAGTGGTTTTACTGGAGATGTACCGAGAGCTAGAGAAGGTACATCTTTTAACGCACTAGTAATTCCAAATTGTTTTGCTGTTTTTGTGAGTATATCTTCTCCTAAAAATAAATTGGTTTTTACAGCATATACATTATCAGATACTGCAAGGGCCTGTGCCATCGTTACAAAATCGTCTGCATAGTAATCTTTATAGTTTTTCGGTTTATACTTTGAAACACCATCACCTAAAGTGAATACAGTGTATTCGCTTTTTAAGCGCGTGGCGGGAGTGAATCCTCGCTCTAAGGCTGCGTAATATAGAAAAGGTTTAAATGTAGAACCAGGCTGACGAGCGGCTTGTGTAGCCCTGTTAAATTGACTCTTATTATAATCAGTACCACCAACGAGAGCAGCCACTTCACCCGTTTTTGGGTTCATAGAGACAAGAGCCGTTTGTATGTTTGTTGTGTCAGGTATATGATCTTTTACGGCTTGCTCTGCTACAGATTGTAATTTAGGATCTAGCGTTGTGTAAATACGTAAGCCACCTTTTTGTAAGGCTTGTTCATCTAATCCGATATCACGAAGAAGAGAAGCTTGTACAGCATCTTGGAAATAAGGTGCGACCTCTGGCACTTTTTTCGTATCTAATGAAGCAAAAGTGAGTGGCTCTTTCTTCGCTGAATTTGCTTGTTTCTTCGTAATATAACCTTGTTCTACCATTTCATCTAATATGAGAGATTGTCGTCCTTTCGCACGATCCTCTTTTAAAAAGGGAGAGTAGACGCTAGGTCCTTTCGGGATACCTGCGAGCATACTAGCTTCCGCTAATGTTAATTCTTTTGCTGTTTTATCGAAATATAGGCGAGATGCAGCTTCGATTCCGTAAGCACCATGTCCGTAATAAATTGTATTTAAATATCCTTCTAAAATATGATTTTTATTATAATTCACTTCAAGGCGGATAGTGTACATTGCCTCTAGTAGTTTTCGTTTCCACGTTTTATCATGATCTAAATATAGATTACGTGCGTATTGTTGTGTAATCGTACTAGCTCCTTGCACCTTTGCCATCGCTTTTAAATCAGCGACAATTGCACCTGCAATACGTTTTATATCGAAGCCGTGATGTTTATAAAATCTTTGATCTTCGATAGAAAGTGTCGCTTCTTTTACATAAGGAGAAATGTCATTCAGAGAGACATTGTAGCGTTTCTGTATTGCATTACTTTGTCCTATAACAGTGTCATCATTAGCATAAAAGACACTTGTTTGCGGAACCGCAACAGGGGGAGGCCCCATAATTTTTGCAACTATAAGAATAACAAAAAAGGAAAAAACGAAGAAAAGGACGCAAGAAAACATTGCGGTGAAGAAAAGACGTTTATATTTTTTAAGTTTTGGATTCATAGTTTGATCCATCTTTTTTCAGCCCCTCATTAATACAAGCGTTATTGTATTAGTATTGAGGGTTTTGAGTTATTTTAAACAATGAAATTTCGAAAATAAAAAAGCCCCTTCCATTAAGAAAGGAGCTCAAAGGCACGTGCTGGCCAATCGGTAATAATGACATCTACACCGTAATCAATCATAGTTTGTAAATCTTTGTATTCGTTAATTGTGTAAGGGCGGAAAACATATCCTTGTCCCTGTGCTAATTGGACAAATTCTTTCGTTAATAATTGAAAGTTTGGGTGTAATCCAGTTGCTTCTCGTTTTTTCGCTTCAGCAATAGGATCTGCAAGTGGCATATCGTACAAAATTGCTCTTGGAATTTCTGGAGCGATTTCTGCTAATAATGAAACGGAATCATGGTTAAATGATGAAAATACAATTTGATTGGACAGATGATATTCGCGAACAAGGGCAACAACTTTTTCTTCAATAGTTGAATAGTGAATCACATCTGTTTTTAATTCAATATTAAGTTGTAAATTTGTTGTAGAGAGCCAAATAAATACTTCGCGTAATGTTGGGATTTTTGCTTCATGGAAAGAAGGATCTTTAAAGCTACCGGCATCTAAAGCTTGCAATTCTTCTACAGTTTTTTCGGAAACAAGTCCTACGCCATTTGTTGTGCGATCCACTGTTTCATCGTGAATCACGACAAGTTCACCATCCTTTGATAGATGGACATCAAGTTCAATTCCATGAGCGCCAATGCGTTCAGCTTCTTGGAAGGCAATCATCGTATTTTCGGGATGTGTTCCTTTTACCCCGCGGTGAGCGAAAATAAGTGGTTTACTCATGTTAGATTCTCCTTATCATCTCTTTTCTTTCATTATGAAACTGCTTGGGGGAAAACACAATTGAACAGGGAAAATATTTACAAAACCCTAACAGTTGCGAAAAAGTTAACGTTAACGTAAAATGTAATAGTTGAGTGAAGGGAGGAATAAACATGTATAAAATCGATGAAGTAACAAAACAAGTTGGTTTAACAAAACGTACACTTCGTTATTATGAGGAAATTGGTTTAATTCATCCCCCGGAGCGTAGTGAAGGGAACATTCGTCTGTATACAGATGAGGATATTGCAAGAATTAAAAGGATTGTAGAAGCAAAAGAAGTACTTGGAATTACACTTCAAGAAATGCAACACTTCTTATCGTTAAAAGAAAGAATGGAACAAAGGAGAAATAGCGATAACCCTCGTGATCGCGAAGTGATTCAAGAAATTAAAGAGATGCTTGCAAAACAAGTGCAAACGTTAGAAGAGAAAATGGAGCAAATGCAGCGTGTAAAGGCGGAACTTGAGGATAGTTTACATCGTGCAGTGACATTTTTAGATAGTACAAAAGGAGAGTAATCAAAATGGAGAGCAAACAAAAACTAGGGAGATTGATTACAGTGGTGGCTACCTTTCTTGCCTTTTCGGGTATAGGGGTAGTCGACCCAATTTTGCCGATTATTGCCGAAAAAATTGGTGCAACGCATTGGCAAGTCGAGATGTTATTTACAGCTTATATTTTAACGATGGCAATTATGATGTTACCAGCTGGAATATTTGCATCAAGATTTGGTGATAAACGAATGATGACAATCGGTCTTGCAATTGTGACTGTATTTGCATTTATATGCGGGATATCGCAAACGATTGCTCAATTATCTCTTTTCCGTGCTGGATGGGGACTAGGAAATGCGATGTTTTTTGCGACAGCGATGACACTTTTAATAGCATTAAGTAAAGAAGTTCATGAAGCGGTTGGATTATATGAAGCAGCTATCGGTTTAGGAATGGCAGGCGGACCGTTGTTAGGTGGTATATTAGGTGGACATTCTTGGCGTTACCCATTTTTCGCAACGAGTATTTTAATTTTCTTAGCATTTATTTTAGTTTTCTTTTTTGTAAAAGAACCAGAGCGAAAAGTGAAGCGTAAAGCAGCTGGCATGGGGGAATTACTTAACTTGGTGAAGTATAAACCATTTATGCAAGGTGCCATTTCGGGGATGTTATATTACTACGGATTTTTCGTCGTTTTAGCATATTCACCACTTGTTATGCACTTATCTGCCATTCAATTAGGTTTTGTATTTTGTGGATGGGGATTAGCGCTAGCTTACGGATCAGCAATTTTAGCGCATAAGCTAGAAGGTAAATATGAACCAAAGACAGTATTAAAGGGTAGTTTACTCGTATTTGCGATGTTATTAATTGCGCTATTCTTCGTGAAAATTATGTGGTTACAAATCGTATTAATCGTTCTATCTGGATTAGCATCAGGATTAAATAACGCGTTATTTACAAGTTATGTAATGGATATTTCACCTTATGAAAGATCTGTTACGTCAGGTGTATATAACTTCGTTCGTTGGTTAGGGGGCGCGATTGCTCCAATTTTATCAGGAGTTATCGGCCATACAGTTTCGCCGCAAAGTCCGTTCTTAGTTGGTGGGATTGTTGTGTTAGTTGGTTGTGTAATGATCTTAATCCCAATTCGTAAACCAGTAGAAATAGAGACAAAAGCCCTTTCTTAAGAAAGGGTTTTCTTTCCTATTACAGGGAAAACCCTTTTCGTATATATGTTAGAACCCTCTGACTAAAATATATTTTCGGTATTTTTATACTTTTAACTATACTTTTTGGATGTTTTGTTTTATTTTTGTTAGGGGACATTAATGATGTCCCTATTATAAATTTGCACTGAAAGGCGTGATTGTACGATGGAACTATGGTTCACTGAAAAACAAACAAAACATTTTGGAATTACTGCGCGTATTAACCGCACATTACATACGGAGCAAACAGAATTCCAAAAACTTGATATGGTTGAAACGGAAGAGTTCGGAAACATGCTTATTTTAGACGGCATGGTTATGACAACAGAAAAAGATGAGTTCGTTTATCATGAAATGGTAGCGCACGTACCTTTATTTACACATCCAAACCCTGAAAACGTATTAGTTGTTGGTGGCGGTGATGGTGGTGTTATTCGTGAAGTGTTAAAACACCCAAGTGTAAAGAAAGCAACTCTTGTTGAAATCGATGGAAAAGTAATTGAGTACTCTAAACAATACTTACCATCAATTGCAGGCGCATTAGATAATGAGCGTGTAGAAGTGAAAGTAGGAGACGGTTTCCTACACATCGCGGAAAGCGAAAATGAATATGACGTAATTATGGTAGATTCTACTGAGCCAGTTGGACCAGCAGTAAACTTATTTACAAAAGGTTTCTACGCTGGAATCTCTAAAGCGTTAAAAGAAGACGGTATTTTCGTTGCGCAAACGGACAACCCTTGGTTCACACCAGAATTAATTACGACTGTGTTTAAAGATGTAAAAGAGATTTTCCCAATTACTCGTTTATACACAGCAAACATTCCGACATACCCAAGTGGACTTTGGACATTCACAATCGGATCTAAAAAACATGATCCATTAGAAGTAAGCGAAGAGCGTTTCCACGAAATTGAAACGAAATACTACACAAAAGAATTGCACAATGCAGCATTCGCATTACCGAAATTTGTTGGCGATTTAATTAAGTAAGAGAATCGAATTGTAACAAATAAAGTGTAAATAGCTCATTTAAGGTGTTTGTCCAGAAGACTTGAACATGCTAGCTATTTACACCTCTGTAAAGAAAATTGTCTTCTTGTTATGAAACAGAAGACACTGGTAAATCGAGAAAGAGGAGCAATTCGCTCCAAATTTGAGAAATATGAAAGGTTGGGATACCTTAAGTTCCACATAAGGAGGAAAAGAATATGCGTTTTGATGAAGCTTATTCAGGTAAAGTATTTATTAAAAGTCATCCAAGTTTTGAAGAGTCAAAGGTAGTTATTTATGGGATGCCTATGGATTGGACAGTAAGTTACCGTCCAGGATCTCGCTTTGGCCCTGCACGTATTCGTGAAGTATCAATCGGTCTTGAAGAATATAGTCCCTATTTAGATCGTGAACTAGAAGAGGTAAAATATTTTGATGCGGGTGATATCCCATTACCATTCGGAAACGCACAACGCAGCTTAGACATGATTGAAGAGTATGTATCAAAACTTTTAGATGCCGGTAAGTTTCCACTAGGTCTCGGCGGTGAGCACTTAGTGTCTTGGCCAATTTTTAAGGCAATGGCAAAAAAATATCCGGATTTAGCAATCATCCACATGGATGCTCATACTGATTTACGTGAATCGTATGAAGGGGAGCCTTTATCCCACTCTACACCAATTCGTAAAGTGTGTGATTTAATTGGTCCGGAAAACGTATATTCTTTCGGAATTCGTTCTGGAATGAAGGAAGAATTTGAATGGGCAAAAGAAGTAGGTATGAACTTATACAAATTTGACGTATTAGAACCGTTAAAAGAAGTGTTACCGAAACTTGCAGGACGCCCAGTCTATGTCACAATTGACATTGACGTATTAGACCCAGCTCACGCTCCAGGAACAGGAACGTTAGAAGCTGGAGGTATCACATCTAAAGAATTATTAGATTCCATCGTCGCAATTGCAAATTCAAATATAAATGTAGTTGGAGCAGACTTAGTAGAAGTGGCTCCTGTCTACGACCATAGTGATCAAACACCAGTCGCAGCAAGCAAATTCGTGCGGGAAATGCTGCTCGGTTGGGTGAAATAAAAGTGAAGCCGACTGTTTAGACCTGGTGACTAAGGTTCTTTCCTGCAAAAGGTGCTTTTTACCTTTTTGAAGGGAAGGTTCTTAGACGCAAGGGTCTAGGAGGCGTAACTGGATAGAAATAAAAGCGTAAGCGGCTCGTTCAGAATGTGAGGAAGAAGCGAAGCCACCGATCATTCTAGCCGCTATAGCTGGATAAAAATAAGAGCCCTCTATATGATTAGAGGGCTCTTATTTTGTCGTTATGTGTCGGTAAGTCGATATGTCTTGTCGAATCGTCGATATATTAAAAAATCGTTGATATAATTTAAGTTATGATCGATATATTTGAAAAATCGTCGATATAATTTCATTTACCATCACGCAACATCAAAAAGAGCTATTCTCAAACAATGAGAATAGCTCTTTTTCTTATGCAACCTTCTCTTCCGAAGTAATGCCGCGAATTTCATCAGCAGAACGGATTGGATATTTGCGGAATATGATTGATCCGATGTATCCAACAATAGTGGTAACGATTCCACATAGTACAGCAGCGATCGTTACTTTTATAACGTCATTAAATCCGAATAAGACAAGAAGTCCTGGAATAGGTGATGCTGTTCCTGGCGCATTATTAACGAGCTGGAATAGGGATGTAATAATCCCGGCAAGTGCACCGCCAACGAAATTTGTCGCATAAATTGGAATTGGATTTGCTGAGACAATATCGGCTTGTGTTAAAGGCTCGATTGCTACAGCAATTGTATCTTTCTTTGAACAAATTTTTAGTCGTTTAAAGAAAATAAAGTTCATTGGGGCTGAAGCTGCTACGGCAAGACTACCAATTGCCATTGGTAAACCAGTTAATCCAAGCATGGCAGTTAGTGCCATAGAACTTAATGGGGAGGTAGAAATAACTGTTATTAATCCACCAAGCATAATACCCATAATGATAGGACTTTCTGTAGTTGCAACTGAAATCATAGAACCAATTTTACCGAGTGTTGCATTAACGAGCGGATCCATAAGCATAGCCATTCCGCGTGAGATTGGTGCGGCAATAAATAAAATTGCTAAAAACTCTACACCAGCTGGTAATTTCTTTTCGAGAAATTTCACGATGAATGCACAAACGTATCCAGCGAAGAATCCTGGTAAAATACCGAATCCACTAGTAGCGATACCGATTAAAACAGCATATACGGGTGAAACACCGATTGCTAGTGCGACTAAAATTGCCGCTGCGACACCGCTCATACTACCAGAAGCTTCTCCTACTGATTGTAAAAAGTCATTATGAAACATCTCTCCACCGATATAACGGTGAAAGGCTTCAATAAGAAAACTTGCGATTGCTGCATTAGCTAAAGCACCCATTGCTTTCATGCCGTAAGGAGCACGGTAACTAAAAAGTGTAAATAGACAAAGTACAACAAGTAATAGTGCTAAACCTTGCAAGATAGCCATTTGAAAACTGTCTCCTTTGATTTCTGTAATAAAAATTTGTATCATTCAATAATAATATAAAAGTTCATGAAACGGAAAAAATTTTTATTGGGAAATTGCTATAAGGTGAAAATGCCTTACAATAATGTAAGGAAAGTGTAAGGTGTTTAAATAGAGTATAGTATGTCATTTTTCGTATAATACAAGTATAGATATATGACTAGGGAAAAAGAAGTGCAAACAGGAGGCGCATGTATGAAATTGGTAATTAAAGTTTTAGCTGTATTCGCCATTATTTTAGGGGGAACAGCGTATTATTTAAACACAAAAACAGAAGGTGTACATGCTTTTGTAGACAACTTCTTTTCAAATAAGGAAATACAAGATTATTATGCAGTTATAGATAAAGGCGAGAAAAAAGATGATGAGTATTTATATACATTTAAAGGATATACAGAAGACGGAAAGTTACAAGTTGTGAAAAGAATGATGAACCGTGAATTGCATACGGGTGCTTTTATAAAAATTTATGCAAAAGGTATGCAAGGAAAAGGATGGGCTGAAATCCCGAAAGAATCAATTCCGCAAAAAGCGTTGGAAAAAATAGAAAAACCATAAAAGGAGCGAATCATTCGCTCCTTTTTAGTGCGTTAAAATGGTGATAGATGTCTTTTCTTTGTTAGAAATGATTTTTGCACGTCCACCAATTGGGAAAGTGAAAATCGGGGTTGTATGACCGAAACTTGCGTTTGCGATGATAGGTATATGTGCAAGTTCAGGTTTTGAAACAATCATTTCCTGTACGTCTTCAATTGTACAATCTGCTCCTTTTTGCATTCTTCCTATAATAATGCCTTTTACATACTCAAAATCTGGTTGCTGCATAAGGGAGTGTAAATAACGATCAAAAGTTTTAAGAGTAGCTTTTCCAGTTAGGCTATCTTCTTCAAGAAATAAAATTTTATCCTTTAAGTTTGGCATATATGGTGTACCTTGCAGTAAGTTCAATGTGCTCATATTACCACCGATAATATCCCCCGTAGCTTCTCCTTCATGAATCGAAACGTATCCTTCATTTTTAATAAATTCTCGATTTTCTTGATCTATATACCAAGAATCATCGCTCCATGTTTCAGATGGCAGGACTTCAATAGGCTCATTAGAAGTTAAGCATTTTAAAAAGTAATCGGTTGTATACTCGAGCCCTTTCTCCATTCCAAATGAAGAGAAATGGGGGCCTGAATATGTAACAAGTCCTGTTTTAGTGTAAATTGCATTATTTAATGCAGTGATATCAGAATAGCCACAGAAAAATTTCGGGTTTTCTCGAATTAAATCGTAATCGAGATGTTTTAACAAACCATTAGAGTTGTATCCGCCAAGTGTTGTTAAAATGGCTTTTACATTCGGATCTCTAAATGCTTCGTGAAGGTCTTGAACGCGTGAAGAAATAGGAGAGGACGCAAAGCGATCTAGCTCTTCAGCGTGTTTTGAGAACGTAACTTGAAAGCCCATGTTGTTTAATCTTTTTATAGCAAGATTTCTGTTTTCATTTGAGACAATACTTAAACTACAAGATGGTGAAATAACCCTTATTTCATCACCTTTTTTTAATTTTGTTGGTAGCATCTATTTCACCCCTTTAAATGAAAGAATATTTAGATTTAAAAAATATTTTATCATATGAAATAAAGTGAAGGTGAATTATTTTTTGAAAAGGAGTTTTCCTGATTTTTCAGCAGACAGACAGAGTCTTTTTTTGATATGATAGGAAAAGTGATTTATTATAAGTAGTATTTAATATCTATAACATTTGAAAGGTGTGCAAGACGTGAAGAAACAACTTGCAGGCTTGCCGGTACACGTTCATTTCGTAACAGAAATCCGTGAAGGGGCGAGGAAGGAAACCGTTGCTTTTGAAGCAAATGGTCAATACTATGTAAAAGGTCAAGGTACATATGTAACATTCCAAGAGCCGAATGAACAAGGCGAAGTGAAAACAATTATTAAAATTCAAGATGAACAAGTTCTCATTATGCGTTCAGGTGCTGTTTCGATGCGTCAAACGCATGTGAAGGGTGAATGGACAACTGGTACGTATACGAGTGAACTTGGTACGTTTGCATTGCAAACAAAGACTGATAACGTTCTTTTTAAATGGTCGGATGAAAAGAAAAAAGGACAACTCTTCTTAACGTACGCATTGCTTCTAAGTGAACAAGAAGCTGGCAGATATACAATTACACTTAATTTGAAGGAGGCAAAATAATGAATTCTTTAGAACAAGTAAAAGGATTGATTAAAGAAGAAATTCAAGCTGCTGTATTAAAGGCAGAATTAGCGACAGAAGAACAGATTCCAAACGTTGTATTAGAATCTCCAAAAGATAAAACAAATGGTGACTTCTCTACAAATATGGCAATGCAACTTGCGCGCGTTGCGAAAAAAGCACCTCGTATGATTGCAGAAGAATTAGTTGCAAACTTCGATAAAGCAAAAGCTTCTATTGAAAAAATTGAAATCGCAGGTCCTGGTTTCATTAACTTCTACATGGATAATAGCTACTTAACAGACTTAATTCCAACAATCGTTAACGCTGGTGAAGCTTATGGTGAAACGAATACTGGTAAAGGTGAAAAAGTACAAGTTGAGTTCGTATCTGCGAATCCAACAGGTGACCTTCACTTAGGACATGCACGTGGTGCAGCAGTAGGTGACACTTTATGTAACCTATTAGCAAAAGCAGGATACGATGTATCTCGTGAATACTACATTAATGACGCTGGTAACCAAATTCATAACTTAGCTCTTTCTGTTGAAGCTCGTTACATGCAAGCGTTAGGTTTAGAGAAAGAAATGCCAGAAGACGGTTACCACGGTGCAGATATTATCGGCATCGGTAAACGTTTAGCTGAAGAATTTGGCGATCGTTATGCGAAAGCTGATGAAAAAGAAAGCTATGAATTCTACCGTGAGTACGGTTTAAAATATGAATTAGCAAAACTTCAAAAAGACTTAGAAAGCTTCCGTGTTAAATTTGATGTGTGGTTCTCAGAAACATCACTATACAAAAACGGAAAAATTGATCAAGCTCTTGCTGTATTAAAAGAGCGTGAAGAGATCTTTGAAGAAGACGGTGCAACTTGGTTCCGTTCTATGACTTACGGCGATGATAAAAACCGTGTATTAATTAAAAACGACGGTTCTTACACATACTTAACACCAGATATCGCTTACCACCGTGATAAATTAGAGCGTGGTTTTGATAAATTAATCAACATTTGGGGTGCTGACCACCACGGTTACATTCCTCGTATGAAAGCTGCTATTCAAGCGCTTGGTTACGATAAAGACACGTTAGAAGTAGAAATCATCCAAATGGTACAACTGTACCAAAATGGTGAAAAAATGAAAATGAGTAAACGTACAGGTAAAGCAGTTACACTTCGTGAGCTTATGGAAGAAGTAGGCGTAGACGCAATGCGTTACTTCTTCGCAATGCGTAGCGGTGATTCTCATTTAGACTTCGATATGGACTTAGCTGTATCAAAATCTAATGAAAACCCAGTATACTATGCACAATATGCTCATGCGCGCGTATGCAGTATCCTTCGCCAAGGTGAGGAATTAGGATTAGCTACAGGCGGAGATGTGAACTACAAACTTGTTACTTCTGAGAAAGAAGTAGAGTTACTGAAAAAACTTGGTGAATTCCCAGCAGTAGTTGCGGATGCAGCGCAAAAACGTCTGCCACACCGTATTACAAACTATGCATTTGAATTAGCAGCAGCATTACACAGCTTCTACAATGCAGAAAAAGTATTAAACCAAGATAACTTAGAATTAAGTAAAGCTCGTTACGAGCTAATGAAAGCAGTACGTACTACACTTCAAAACGCACTAGCAATCGTAGGAGTATCTGCGCCAGAAAAAATGTAATAAAAAAAAGGGAAGTACCGAAAAGTCGTATGGTGAGAACCGCACGTACGGCTTGATGAAGGGAAACTGCAACGGAAAAAGAGATGGCAAAGCTATCTCTTTTTCTGTTGCAGTTTTTCACTCTAAATATATGTTATGGTGATGAAGTGAAAACAGAAAACTAACATTAACTATTGATTTTTAGGGAGAATTCTAGAATAATGGATTGTCGGGAGCAAAATTTCTAGAAATCAGCATATGTATTATTAGTTGGTAGAAAGTTACTGGGAAATGGTGTGATTGTTGTAAAAACTATTGTTACAGCTAGGCCAAATACTAAAATCACGATTCATCTAACCAAGTATTTAAACAATTAGTAATTGATCATGGAAACTTCCAACCTAGTCAAGAAACTAGGGGTTACGTTTAAAATAGTACAATTAAAGTTTTCATGATTTGATAAAAATAATGAAAGGATATAAATCTCTCGGTTTTGATATTATCATCATATATAAGCTCATTTTAATTCTTCGAAATAGCCATGGAACTCATTAGGCAAACTGTTTTTTCTCGAAACGCATTTATATACTCCAAAAATAAAAAGGCTGAATTACGTACTTCTACACGATTTACAGGAAATCAGTCGACAATCACACTCTTTTTTAGTTACTCCCAAATTCATTCCACTGTCTTTAAATTTGGAGATTATATCTTTCATCTTGCATAGGTAACTAGTACTTCATTCAGGGCATTTTTAATTATATAATGCCGGTGGAACACTTGTTTAGGTGTGTAGATCGGTTGTGAAACTAAACACCAAACATTTCACCTATGGCCAATTTTATCTCAACTCATAACGGCAGAAATGCATCTTCAATAACATCTTTTAGAATACGAGAATCCAAGTATGTTTCGCAGTTTTAGCATTCTTCGGCTGATATGCTAAATTCAATTATAGATTGCACTTCTTGTTATTCTTTAGGAGGATAAGTAAGGAAGTTGACCGAATGCATAGTTACTATGAAGTAGTTCGTTCATACTTGCTAGCAATGAAATTTTTATATTTTATAGAGCAAACGTTTGCAAAGGTTTGAAGAAATTCCGAAAGTTTTACAGCATAATAAGACGAATGACTGTCATGGGTTTTATCGTGAGTGCTTTTTGAGTTGTCTTCTTTTGACTTTGAAGTTATTCTATGGTCCATTCATACGTATGTGTAATTCGAATTTCTTTATCAAAATTTGTCCTGTCCTGTATCTGTTTTTGTTAAACAGTATAGACCAGAAATAACGTAGTTTAGACATGTCGGAGAAATGAGATGAATCTATATAAAAGTCATACGTCGGACTTCAAACTTCAGGTTTCTAAGCAATAGAAGGGTTGGAAAAAGAGAAAAAGATGATAATAGCTATCAAAAATATTTAAGTAAAATAGCTTAATGACATTGAATAATAGAATCTTTGTCATAGTATGTTTGTACCAGAATCTATTTTTAATTTTATAGGAGGATAACATAAAATATGCATTTAAAAAGAATTACTTCAATTTTTTCGATTATAATGATTTTCATGTTTACTATAGGTCAGAGTTTGCTACCTATAGTAGCAAATGCACAAGAGTTAAACACAGTAGGACTTGTGGATAGTATTAAGATTGATAAAACAGATCTTTATACTGGACAAGAGACTAAAGTAACTGTAAATTTCAGTGAAAAAGATGGAGTTAGGCTGAAGCCAGGAGACACACTAACATTAACACTGCCCCCAGAATTAATAGGGTTGAATACACAGTTTAATTTGGGTGATTATGGTACTTGTACAGTCAATTCAGGTACTGTGGTATGTACATTTAATGATAAAGTAGATACACGTGATGATATTAAAGGATATTTAAACTTTTACGTGCAAGCTGCTAACGTAGGAGAAGATCAAAAGAAAGAGATTGAAACCAATTTTGGTACAAATATAGATAAGCAATCTGTAATAATTACCGGTCCAACAAGCGGTGGTGGTACAGATCCTGGAAAGGGACCGTTTTTTTATAAAACTGGTGATATGAGAGGTAAGCCAGGTGAGGTGCGTTGGTTCTTAAATGCAAACTTAAATAAAGAAGAGTTAAGTGATGATATTGTTGTAGTTGATAATTTACAAGAAGGTCAAATACTTAATAAAGATAGTTTTAGGATAGATATTGATAATTATTTAGGCCGTCAAAATTTATCATTACAAGAGTTTGAATCTAAAGGTTATGGAAAGATTACCTTTACTGGTGAAAACTCATTTCAAGTTGTGCTTTATAAGGATAAAGCACGTCTTTCCTCCTTTTCGATTGCTTATACATCTACTATAACGGATGCCGGAAAGGCGCAAGATTTCTTTAAGAATGATTATACGATTGATTATCAAATTTATAATAAAGAGCCAGTTACTGAATCGGGTAGCTACCCCGTTGAAAATAGGACAGCCGGCGGTGGTGCTGAAGGGGTTCCAAGAGGAACGCTAAAAATTGTTAAGCACCTTGATAAAGATGAAGAAAAAGTCATACCGAATGTTTCATTTGAGTTGTATAAAGAGTCGGGTGAACAAGTTGGGGATCTATATAAAACAGATGAAAAAGGTGTCATCGAAATCAAGGGTTTAACACCAGGAAAATATTATGTGAAAGAAGTTTCAGCTCCAGACTATATTGATTTTGATCCACAAGCAAAAGTAAGTTTTGAAGTTAAATTAGATGCTGTAAACGGAATTAAACTACCGATTTCGAATAAAGTGAAAACTACATCTGTTTCGGGAACGAAGATATGGGAAGACAACAACAATAAGTTTGGTAAA